>DASTNC010000041.1:0-45649 GCA_035721225.1 Pseudolysinimonas sp. | reverse complement strand
GGGGGGGGGGGGGCGCGGTTGGCCGGGGCGTCGGCGGCATCGGCGTCGGCTGCGTCGACCCGGTCGACGAAGGCGAGCAGCGCCTCGGCCAGCCACTCGGGCGCCTCGAGCGCCGCGTAGTGACCGACGCCATCCAGCAGGACGCGCTCCACCGGGCCGACGACCGCCTGCGACAGGCTGGCGTGGGTGAAGCCGCCACCTCCGGCGCCGACCGTCAGCACGGGTGCGGTCGCGGGCGAGGTCTCGGCAAGCGCGGCGAGTTCGGGCCCCTCCGACAGGAGCGCGCGGTAGAGGCCGCTCGCGCCCCGAAACCGTCGGGCCGGGAGTATGCGCGCACGAACTCGTCGATGTCGGCATCCATGATCGCGCCTGTCACGCGGGTCATGGCGGGGAATGCGAACCCCCCGATGAACTCGCGCTCGCGGCCGGCGAGCAGCATCTCGGGGATGCCGGGAGCGGCGAGCACGCCGATCTGCCAGGCGCCGCCGTGGGCGACATCGGCGAGGGCTTCCCAGCCGAATCCGGGAATGCCCGTCTCGATCGCCGTGAAGCTGAGGACGTCGTCGGGGTGGGCGCAGGCGAGGCGGAATACGGTCGAGCCTGAGATGTCCTGACCCGTCACGTGCGCGGGGCCGAGCTTCAGCTCGGCGATGAGGGCGTGGAGTGTCTCGGCGGCGGTGATGCTGCCGCGGGCGCCGTCGAAGGCACGGTCGGGGATGCTCGAGTCGCCGAAGCCCGGCAGATCGAGCGCGTACACCCGGTGCGTCTCGGCGAGAAGCGGGATCAGCTTGTGGAAGGTCCACCAGGTCTCGGGGAATCCGTGCACGAGCACGATGGGCGAGCCGGTGGTGCCGGCGGTGATGAAGTGCAGTTGGGTTCCGTTGATCTGAGCGAGGTGGTGGGTCGCGCCGGGGATGGTCGCTCCGGGTGGGGTGACGGTGGCGGGCGTGGTGGTGGGCGGGGTGCTGGTCACTGGTGCTCCTCGTTTCGACAACCTTGTTGTCCATCAAATGGAGACAACCTGGTTGTCGATTGCAAGGCGGGCTCGTAGGCTGGGGCCATGTCGCGATCCGGTGCCGACCTCGCCCTGCTGCTGCTCGGCGGCTATCGCTCGCTGGTGGATGCCGCGACCACCGAACTGGCGGCGCGCGGCTTCGACGACTTCAAGCCGGTGCACGAGTTCGCCCTGCGGGCCATCGTCGCGGGCGCCGACAGCGCGTCGGATCTCGGACGGCGCACCGCGGTCTCGAAGCAGGCGGCGGCCAAGACGATCGCGGTGCTCGTCGAGCGGGGATACGTGGCGGCGTCGCCCGACCCCGACGACGCGCGGCGCAAGCGGCTCGAGGTGACCGCCCGCGGGTTCGAGGTGATGGATGCCGGCGAAGGCATCCTCGAGAAGGTTCGAGAGACCTGGGCGAAGCAGATCGGCCGGGCCGAGCTGGCGGAGCTCGAAGCGCGGCTTGCGGCGCTCGTCGGCGATGCGGCGATCCGGATCGACGCGCCGGGGTCGGCGGCGTCGGCGTAGGGGTTCGTCCTCTCCTGTTCTGCTCCGCTCGTCCCCTGCTCCGCTCGTCCTCTGCTCAGCTCGTCCTCTCCTCCACAGAGCCCGACGCCCGCGAGTTGCCAAATCCAGGAGAACATATGTTCGAATGATGAGAGAATGGAGGCATGCCCGATCCCGCCGCGTTCGCCGCCCTGGTCGACTCTTCGACCCGGTTCGCCGCGCCCGACGCCGTGGGTTTGAGCGACGACGAGTTGATGCAGACTCAGCGCTCACTGGCCGAAATTCGGCGTCGGGTCGACGCATGGTCTGCCTCTGTGGCAGCTGAGATCGCTCGACGGTCTCACCACGAATTGGGCGACGCCGGGCTGGCGCGGCGGGTCGGCGCGCGCACCCCCGAACTGCTCGTGCAACGGCTCGCGGGCTCGTCGACGCATGAGGCGCACACGCTGGTGAGGGTCGGTCTCCTCATTGCCGAGCCGTCGGCGCTCGACGCGGTGGGCGCCGCGGTCAGCGATGGGCGGCTCTCACTCTCCGCTGCCGACGCCATCCGCGCTGGGCTCGAGCAGGTCGACGACGCGGTGCCGGCCGAGTCGGTGAGCGATGCCGCCGAATCGTTGCTGCGCGATGCTGCGTCGCTCACGGTCGAGAAGCTCGCCGCTCGGGCGCGCGAGTGGGGCGCCGAGCTCGACGAGCAGCACCTGCTCGACCGGGAACGTGCGCTGCGTGACGCCCGCTACCTGCGCATCACGCCCCAGAGCAATGGGATGACACGACTGTCCGGTCTGCTCGACCCCGAGTCGGCCGCAGTGGTCGTGGCCGCCTACGACGGAGCGACCTCGCCGCGCCGCGGTGGTCCGCGGTTCGTCGGTGCCGACGAGGTGACACGCGCCGAAAACTTGATCGACGATCCGCGCACCACAGAGCAAATCGCTGTCGACGCGTTCGTCGAGCTGGTCAGGTTGGGAACGGATGCCGCCCCCGCGATCGTGGGTGCTCAGCCTCCCGCCGTGCGCATCGTGGTTACCGATCACGACCTGGCTCGGCGCGCGGGCAACGGATGGATCGAGGGTCAGACCTCCCCGCTGAGCATCAGCACGGTCGAACGCGAACTCTGCAACCGCGGAACGGTGCCGATCCACTTCGACTCAGCCGGCCAGATCGTCAATGTGGGTCGCGAGAAGCGGCTGTTCACGCCGCGACAGCGCATCGGCTTGGCAGTGCGAGATGGCGGATGTCGATTCCCCGGCTGTGACAGGCCGCCCTCCTGGTGCGAAGCGCATCACCTCGACGAATGGTTCCGAGATCACGGCCGCACCGACATCGCCGACGGGATCCTGCTCTGCCGCCACCATCACCTGCTCATCCATAACAACGAGTGGCGAGTGGTTCGCGAGGGCGCCGACTACTTCGTGGTGCCGCCGACCTCGGTCGATCCTTCGCGCGTGCCCATCGCTGCACCCCCGAAGACGCGCGTGGTGGAGCGGGCGCTGGCAGCCTATTGAGGGGCCGAGCAGGGGTCGGGCCAGGCGATCCCACCCACCGAGGCGGCCCGGGCACCCCCGCTACTGATGCAGCACCGAGAAGCTGGCGGCTGCAGGCAGACCCGGCACGGTCTCAGCGACGAGCTGCCACCGGCCGGTCGGCGGCTTCGACTGGCCGGTCGTCACGTCCGCGCCGGCATCGTCGAAGTTGGATCGCTCAGTCCGGAAGGTGTCCGCCACCCGGTGGTCCGAAAAGGTGATCCGAAAAGGCGGTCCGAGAAGGTGATCCGAGAAGGCGGTCCGAAAAGGCGTGCACGGCTTCCTGGTCGAGCAAGGGCAGCGGCGTCGCCGCGCCCGAACGATCGTGACCGACGGCCCCAACCTGCGTGAGGGTGTGACGCCCCGTTACGCCAGCACAGGCGCCTGGGCCAGCAACGGCCCGCCCCACTGCGCCACCAGCAGCTGCTCGAGGGCCGCGCCGACGGTGAACAGCCGTGCGTCCTCGCGAGCCGGTGCCATGAACTGGATGCCGACCGGCAGCCCGTCCTCGGGCGCGAGACCCGCCGGCAACGAGATGCCGGGCACGCCGGCCAGGTTCGCCGGGATCGTGGTCAGGTCGTTCACGTACATGGCGAGCGGGTCATCCAGTTTCGCGCCCAGCTTGAACGCGGTCGTCGGTGCCGACGGAGTGGCCATGACGTCGACCTGTGCGAAGGCCGCCACGAAGTCGTTCTGGATCAGGGTGCGCACCTTCTGCGCCGAGCCGTAGTACGCGTCGTAGTAGCCGGCCGACAGGGCGTAGGTGCCCAGGATGACCCGGCGCTTCACCTCGTCGCCGAAGCCCGCCTCACGGGTCGCCGCCATCACCTGCTCGACGGTGCCGCCGCCCTGAGGCGTGACCCGCAGCCCGAACCGCACCGAGTCGAACTTGGCCAGGTTGCTCGACGCTTCGGCAGGCAGGATCAGGTAGTACGCCGCGATCGCGTAGTCGAACGACGGGGCGCTCACCTCGACGAGTTCGGCGCCCTGCGCCTCGAGCAGCGCCAGCGACTCGTGGAAGCGCTGCAGCACTCCGGGCTGAAAGCCCTGGCCCTCCTGCGACAACTCGCGAACCACGCCGATCTTCAGCCCGCGCACCGACCCGTCGCGCGTGCCGGCGCGGGCCGCCTCGGCGAACGAGGGCCAGGCATCCGGGATGCTGGTCGAATCGCGCGGGTCGTGCCCGCCGATCACGTCGAGCAGCAGCCCCGCATCGAGCACGGTGCGCGTGACCGGCCCGACCTGGTCGAGTGACGACGCGAGGGCGATCGCCCCGTATCGCGACACCCCGCCGTAGGTCGGCTTCATCCCGACCGAGCCGGTCACGGCGGCCGGCTGACGGATGCTGCCCCCGGTGTCCGAGCCGAGCGCGAGCGGTGCCTCGAACGAGGCCACCGCGGCTGCCGATCCGCCGCCCGACCCACCCGGGATGCGCGTCAGATCCCACGGGTTGTGCGTGTTGCCGAAGGCCGAGTGCTCGGTCGACGAGCCCATCGCGAACTCGTCCATGTTGGTCTTGCCGAGAGGCACCAGGCCGGCCGCGCGCAACCGCGAGACGACGGTCGCGTCGTAGGGCGGGATCCATCCCTCGAGAATGCGCGACCCGGCCGTCGACGGCATGTCGATGGTGCACAGCACGTCTTTGATCGCGATCGGAACCCCGGCGAGCGGCGAGAGGGCCTCACCCGCTGCCCGCTGCCTGTCCACGGCGGCCGCGGTGTCGAGCGCGCCGGAGTTGAGGTGCAGGAACGCGTGGATGTCGCCGTCGACCGCCGCGATCCTGTCCAGGTGCGCTCGGGTCACCTCGACGCTCGACACCTCGCCGGCGGCGAGCTTCGACGCCAGCTCGGAGGCGTCGAGGGTGATGAGGTCGGCGGCGCTCACTGCTCCTCCCCCAGGATCGCCGAGACCTTGAAGCGGTCGCCGTCGCGCTCCGGTGCACCCGAGAGCGCCTGCTCGGGGGTGAGCGTCTGGCCGGGCACGTCAGGACGCATCACCGTGCCGAGCGGGATCGGGTGACTGGTGGCCACGACATCCGGGGTCGCCACCTCGCTCACTTTGGCCACCGAGTCGACGATGGTGCCGAGCTCGCCGGTGAGGCGCGCGATCTCGTCGTCGGTCAGCGCGATGCGGGCGAGGTGCGCCAAATGGGTCACGACCTCGGGCGTGATCTCGGACATGACAGGGGCTCCGAACGCGGGTGGGATGGCGGTGAATGGGACGTCGTGGTCGGCGTGGCCGGTGTCACGATGCGCCCGCCCCAGTCTACGAGGTGGGGTGACGCGACCGATCTCCCGGCCGACCGGGGATCAAAGCGACGGACCCGACGGAACGAACGCGCGAGCCTTGCCGATCGACAGGGCCGAGCCGCCGTCGCGGCCGAGCACCAGGTCTCCGCGGTTGATTCCGATCAGCAGCATGTTGCGCAGTGATTCGGTGCCGCTCACGAAGTAGTCGTTGTGTCCGACGGCTCCGCGCAGCGCCGTTTGCGAAACCGGGTCGGTCGCGCCATTCACCCCGAAGCGATGGGCGCCGTACGACGCCGACAGGGGTTGGCTGCCGAAGATGCCGGTCTGGGGCACCGGGTCGGTCTCGGCCGCCCCGACCCAGACGTTGCCGTTCGTCACCTTCAGATCACTCGCCGAGCGGGCCGGGCTGCCCGGCGACCCCACGATGGCGAGCGCATCGACCTTCACCGCGTCGTCTTGCAGCGACAGCATGACCGCGGTGCTGCCGTAGGAGTGGGCGAGCACCGCGACGAAGGGCTGGGATCCCGCCGTCACCGTGCCGTCGGCAGCTCGGGTCACCCGGGCGGCGCGCTCGGCGCGCAGCCCTTCGAGCGAGGAGGTGAACGACGCCTGGCCTTCCCGAGCGAGCTGCATGGATGCCACATTCACGATGTTCGGCGTTTGGTAGCCGATCCACGCGAACGTGGCCACGGTCGGCAACTGGGACGCCGACAGGCCCGGGTTCAGCTTCTTGATCCACGCCTGCTGCTGAGTCGCGATGTTGTCGGCACTGTTGGCGAAGGCGACGATCTGGGTGTCGACGTCCGAGAACATCCCGGGGATCAAGTAGTCCACGTAGTCGGCGGTCGATGCGTCGCCGATGATGATCACCGCGCGCCCCTCACCGCTCCCGTCGAGACTCACCAACGACCGCGGGTTCTGCGACCTGCCGACGGTCAGGGCTGCGCGCACCTGTTCGAGCATGTGCAGCTGCTTGGTGAGTTCGTCGGCCGCGGCGCGCCCCACTCCCTCGGCCAGCTGGTGCCGGATGCCGTTCTCGGTGTCGATGAGATTGGCGCGGTTGGCGGCATCCCGAACCTCGTAGGGGAAGCCCTCAAGACTTCCGACCAACCGCGGCGCCGCCGACAGCAGCTTCGCGTGCTGCTCGCTCGTGGTCTGGGACCAGAACGTGGCGACATCGGTGGCCGCCGGGGGGCTGGCGAGCAGGGCATCGACCGACGGGGAATGGTTCGTGACGAAGCTGCTGAGCTGAGACCGGGTCAGCAGCGCGAGTTGGTCGAGCAATTCGACGCCGTGGAGGCTGGGGAGTTGGGCGGCCGGGACGCGTGCGGCCGCGATGTCGACCGAGCCGGGTCGGGGGGCGACATGGGGATCGGGACTGCCGGCCGGCAGCGCGGCCGCGTCGAGCGCCTGAAACCACCTAAGGTGCTCGGCGGTCATAGATGCCGGCGCCGGAGCCGTGATGCGGATGGTTGCGGGCACGGCGAACGCCTCATCGACCGTTCCCAGCGCCGACGAGGTGGAGAGAATCGCCGTGACATCCACCAGCAAGCGGGTACATCTCCTGCCCAGCGTGCGTCTGGATCCCACCCAGTTGGGACTCAGTGCCGCACCATCGCATTCTAGGTGGGCAATGCACCCCAAATGGGGGACGAAGACGCAACAGAGCGCAAATTGTGGCGTTCCGAGGCAAAATGTCACCCGAAAGGGGGGCAAAGACACGCGTTCGAGGGTAGACCGAGCGTGATTCGGAACCCGGAATCTCGCCGTTCTTGACGATCGCTGTACCCCGGCGCCACGAGCCGGCCGGTGCCCGAGCAGGCCGTCGGTCGCCGGCGAAGGGGGTGCGAGACCGGCGCGGCCGGCGCGCTACTCGTCGAGCGCCGCTGGGCCGCCGACGAGCAGACGCGCGAACTGGGCGGCGTCGATGACCCGGACCCCCAGCTCTTCGGCCTTGCCGAGTTTCGACCCGGCTCCCGGCCCGGCGGCCACGAAGTCGGTCTTCTTCGACACGCTGGATGCCGCTTTGCCTCCTGCGCGGATGATCGCCTCGAGCGCTCCTTCGCGGGTGAAGCCCTCGAGCGATCCGGTTGCCACCACGGTCAGCCCGGCGAGCGGGCCGTCCACGGCCGCGGCGCTGCCGGGGCCCGGGTGACCGGGGACCGTCCAGGGCACCCCCGCGGCTCGCCACCGGTCGACGATCTCGATGTGCCAGTCGACGGTGAACCACTCGGTCACGGCATCGGCGATGATGCTGCCGACGCCATCGACCGCTGCCAACTCGGCAGGCGTCGCCGCGCGGATCGCGTCGAGCGAGCCGAAGTAGTTCGCGAGCGCCCGAGCCGCGACGGGGCCGACATGCCGGATGCTCAGCGCGACCAGGAAACGCCAGAGGTCTTGCGTCTTCGCGGCATCGATGTTGGCGATGACGTCGTGGGCCACCTTGGACAGGATGTAGTCGGGGTCGCCGTCCCATGCGGGGTGACCGGGAGCTCCCGCCTCGGGATCGAAGGCCGGGTCGGCATCCTTTCCGGTCTTCTTGCGCTGCCGCCGGAACGGCGCATCCACCTTGACGCGAAGCTCGACCCCGTCACGGGTGGTGTACGGCCGCCCCGGCTCGTCGTCGTCGACCGCCTTCACCAGCCCGGTCTCGTGATCGCGCACGACCACCTCGATCGGGAAGAGGTCGCGCAGTGTCAGGGCGAACAGTCCGGCCTCGGTGACCAGCGGAGGTGTCGCGGGATGCAGGGGCTGGGTCAGCGCTGCAGCCGCGACCTCGCCGATCGCCTCGATGTCGAGCGCGCCGCGTCCGGCGATGTGCTCGACGCGGCCGCGCACCTGCGCGGGGCAGGCGCGCGCGTTCGGGCAGCGCAGATCGACGTCGCCCTCTTTGGCGGGCGCCAGCCGGGTTCCGCACTCGGGGCAGTGCGTCGGCATGACGAATTCGCGCTCGGTTCCGTCGCGCAACTCGACCACCGGGCCGAGGACCTCGGGGATCACGTCGCCTGCCTTGCGCAGCACCACGGTGTCGCCGATCAGCACGCCCTTCGCTTTGACCACGTCTTGGTTGTGCAGGGTGGCCTGACGCACCTCGCTGCCGGCGACGCGCACCTTCTGCATGACGGCGAACGGCGTCGCGCGGCCGGTGCGGCCGATCGAGACGACGATGTCGAGCAGCTGGGTGTTCACCTGCTCGGGCGGGTACTTGTAGGCGATCGCCCAGCGCGGCGCGCGGCTGGTCGCGCCGAGTTCGTCGTGCAGGGCGAGCTCGTCGACCTTGACGACGATTCCGTCGATCTCGTGGCTCGGCCCACCCTGGTGCGGCGACCGGTGCGCGCCGGAGTACTCGATGAAGTCGGCGGCCTCTTCGGCTGTCTTCACCACCTTGAAATAGGGACTGGTCGGCAGGCCCCAGCTCTTCAGAAGCGCGTACACGGCCGACTGGCTCGTCACCGGGTCGCCGGCGTCATCGCGCGGGCTCTGCCACGCGCCGATGCCGTGCACCAGCAGCTGCAGCCTGCTGATCCGGTTGCGCATGCGGGCCAGCGCCTCGCCGCTCTTGCCCTCTTCTTTCTGGCGGAGTGATCCGGATGCTGCGTTCCGCGCGTTCGCGAAGATGCGGTCGCCCGCCGCCGCCTGCGCGGCGTTGAGCTCGTCGAAGGCCGCCACCGGGAAGAACACCTCGCCGCGCACCTCGACCAGAGGCGGCGGATTCTGGGTCGCCAACCGGGCCGGGATCGCCGCGATCATCCGCACATTGCCGGTGACGTCTTCGCCCACCACGCCGTCGCCGCGGGTGGCCGCGCTGACCAGCACGCCGTTCTCGTAGCGCAGGTTCATCGCCAGGCCGTCGATCTTCAGCTCGCAGAGGTAGTCGACGCGGCGGCCGGAATCGCGTTCGACCTTGGCCGCCCAGCCCAAGAACTCGTCACGGCTGAAGACGTTGTCGAGGCTCAGCATCGGCTCGGCGTGCCTCACCGGGTCGAACAGCGTCGAGTCGGCCCGGCCGCCGACCGTCTGCGTCGGGCTGTCTTGGCTCTGCAACTCGGGGAACAGCCGCTCGAGCTCTTCCAGCCGGCGCATCATGCGGTCGTACTCTTCGTCGGCGACCAGCGTGGTGTCGCGCTCGTAGTACGCGTCGCGCAACTCGAGGATGCGAGTGGTCAGGGCGTCCGCTTCGACCTTTGCCGCAGAGAGGTCGGCGCCCGTCGACGTGGGCACCTGTCGAACCGGATCTGCCACCTTGCCGCCGCGCGCCATGACTCGATTTTAGGAGCGACCACCGACTGCGGCCCCGCAGCGGCAGCCGGTGACAACATGGACACCATGACCCCTTCGCGCACTGTCCTCATCACCGGTACTTCCTCGGGAATCGGTCTGCAGACCGCGATCGCCGCGGCGGCGTCGGGGTGGACGGTGATCGCGACGATGCGCGACACGACACGGGCCGGTGCCCTGCAGACGGCGGCGGACGCCGCCGGGGTGACTCTCGACATCCGGGCGCTGGATGTCACGGATGCCACCGGGATCGAGTCGGTCATCGCCGGGATCGTCGCTGAGCACGGTGGGCTCGACGCGGTGGTCAACAACGCAGGAGCCGGCCGCGTCGGCACGATCGAACGGATGCCGATGAGCGAGGTGCGCGACACGATGGAGGTCAACTTCTTCGGCGTCGTCGCGGTGACGAAGGCGGCCATGCCGCACCTGCGGGCCAGAGGTGGCCGGGTGCTGACGATCAGCTCGGTCGGCGGCGTCATCGGACAGCCCTTCAATGAGGCCTATTGCGCGGCGAAGTTCGCGGTCGAGGGCTTTCTCGAAGCCCTCCAGCCGGTCGCCGCCACGGTCGGAGTCGGCGTCTGTGTGATCGAGCCCGCCGCGGTCGGCAGCGAGTTCGTCGCCAACGTCGGGGTCGATCGCGGCGAGCTGGTGGCCGGGGCCGGCGCCTACGGCCCTGCTCTGTCCGCCTACCTCGAACGCACCGCGGGCGCCTTCGCCAACGCGCAGCCGGTCGACGAGGTCGGTGCGCTGGTCGCGGGAGCGCTCGACCTCGACCCGCTGCCGTTCCGGCTGCAGACCAGCGACGGCGCGCGCGCCTTCGTCGGCATGAAACTCGCCGATCTCGACGGCTCGACGATCACCGGCTTCACGAGCACCTGGGTCGCGGCGGCGGGGGCGTGACCTCGGCGGACGCGGTTCTGGTCGTCGGAGCCGGCATCTCGGGCCTGGCCTGCGCGCACGCGCTGCGGTCGGCGGGGGTGCCGGTGCGAGTCGTCGAGCGGGGTCGTGTTCCCGGCGGACGGATGGCGAGCCGCCGCCTCGAGGGACGTCCCGTCGATCTCGGCGCCGCCTTCTTCACCGCCGATCTCGCCACCGGGTTCGGGGCCGTGGTGCAGGGGTGGCTCGATCGCGGCGTCGCCCGGCCGTGGACGGACACCTTCTCGGTCTCCGACGACGGCAGGCCGCTCACCGCGAAGTCCGGCCCCATGCGCTATGCCGCGCCAGCCGGGTTGCGCGCGCTGACGACCGAGCTGGCGGAAGGTCTCGACATCGAGTTCGAACACGCCGTGGACGCGGTCTCGACCGACGGGGCCGCAGGAGGGCAGCACGGCCAGACCGGCGCGCTCGGCGCGGGAATCACCGTGCTCGCGATGCCCGACCCGCAGGCGCGGCGGCTTCTTCCGCCCGGCAGCGCGCCGGCGGCCGCTCTCGACGGCGGCGTCGGGTGGGCGCCCACGATCGCCGTGGCACTCGGCTGGGATCGGCAGGTCTGGCCCCGCGACATCCACGGGGTCTTCGTCAACGGCTCCCCCACGCTGACTTTCGTGGCCGACGACGGCGATCGGCGCGGCGACGGCGCCCCCGTGCTCGTCGCGCACAGCACGCCCGAGTTGGCCGGCCGCCATCTGAGCGAGCCGGACGCCGCGATCGGCCCGATCACGGAGGCCGTCCGCGCCCTGCTCGACATCGGGGTCGCCCCGAGCTGGAGTTACGCCCATCGCTGGACGTTCGCCCGAACGCTCGCCGGGCATCCCGAGCCGTATCTTCTCCACGACGGCATCGGCATCTGCGGTGACGGCTGGGGCGGCACCTCGTCGGTGGGCACCGCGTGGGCGTCCGGCGACGCGCTCGGTCAGGCGATCGCGGCCACGCGGGGCTAGGCGTCCTGCCGGTTCAGGATGCGACGGCCGGCACCGCGCTGACCGTTCGGTCGATCGTGCATTGGCCGAGCACGCGGGATCCGACGTAGACCACGGCGGTCTGGCCGGGCGCGACGCCGATGATCGGCAGATCGGGCGTGATGATGAGCTCCTCGTCGACGACCACGGCGGTCGCGGCGACCGGCTCCGAGTGGGCGCGCACCTGAACCTGGCAGGGCCAGGCCGTCGCGAGGTCGAGCGGAGCCTGCCCCGCCCAGCTGAACCGCGATCCGGCCAGCTCGCGCACGGCGAGCGCCTCGCGCGGGCCGACGATCACCTCATTGCTCACCGGACGCACCTCGAGAACGAAACGCGGCCGGCCGTCGTCGGTCGGGAAGCCGATGTTGAGCCCCTTGCGCTGGCCGACCGTGAAGGCCGCCGCTCCGGCATGGGTGCCGAGACGGCGTCCCTCGCGGTCGAGGATCGGGCCGTCCTCGGCATCGAGGCGACCGGCGAGGAATCCGCGGGTGTCGCCATTCGGGATGAAGCAGATGTCGTGGCTGTCCGGCTTGCTCGCGACGGTCAACCCACGCGCCGCGGCCTCGGCGCGCACCTCCGCCTTGGAGGGCGTCGCGCCCAGCGGAAACATCGCGTGCGCGAGCTGCTCGGCCGTGAGCACGCCGAGCACATAGCTCTGGTCCTTCGCCCAGTCGGCCGCGCGGTGCAACTCGCGGTTGCCATGCTCGTCGGTGCGGATGTTCGCGTAGTGGCCGGTCGCGACCGCGTCGAAGCCGAGCGCGAGCGCCTTCTCGAGCAGCGCCGCGAACTTGATCTTCTCGTTGCAGCGCATGCACGGGTTGGGGGTGCGGCCTGCGGCGTACTCGGCGACGAAGTCGTCCATGACGTCGGCCTGGAAGCGCTCGCTGAAGTCCCAGACGTAGAAGGGGATGCCGAGCAGCGTGGCGGCGCGGCGGGCATCCATCGAGTCCTCGATCGTGCAGCAGCCGCGCGACCCGGTGCGCAGCGTGCCGGGATTGCGGTTCAGCGCCAGGTGCACCCCGACCACATCGTGGCCGGCGTCGACCGCCCGCGCGGCGGCCACGGCGCTGTCGACGCCGCCGCTCATCGCCGCAAGAACCTTCACGGTTTCAGGGTACGCGGCTCACGAGCGACCGGGGTTCGTCGCCGGCGCGACGTGCCGCCCTGCGGACCCGCCCAGGCTCGGCTGCCGACCGGCGAGACCCGCGTCACGCGCCTGCTCGACCACCGCGGGCAGGGCGGCGAGCAGCGCATCGATCTCGGCCGCCGTGCTGTCGGGGCCGAGCGTGAAGCGCAGCGCTCCCCGCGCATCCGCCTCACTGAGGCCCATCGCGAGCAGAACGTGCGAGGCCTCGGGAACCCCGGCCTGGCAGGCCGAGCCGGTCGAGACCGAGAAGCCCGCGACATCCAGCAGGAACAGCAGAGAGTCGCCTTCGCAGCCGGCGAAGGTGAAATGGGCGTTGCCGGGCAGTCGTCCCGCCGGATCGGGGTCTCCGCGCAGGGTCGCGCCCGGCACCGTCGCCTGGATGCCGCGCACCAGCCGATCGCGCAGGGTCGCGAGCCGGGCGGCGTGCCCGGCCACGTCCGTCGTGGCGAGTTCGGCGGCGACCCCGAACGCCGAGGCGCCTGCCGCGTCTTGCGTTCCCGAGCGCGCGCGCTGCTGGTTGCCGCCGTGCAGCAGCGGCTCGACCGTCGCCGAGCGGGCGAGCAGCAGCGCCCCCACGCCCACCGGTCCCCCGATCTTGTGGGCCGAGACGCTGAGCGCCGCAGCGCCCGACGCGTGGAAGTCGATCGGCACCGAGCCGTATGCCGCGATCGCGTCGAGGTGCACCGGCACTCCGTAACGCGCCGCGGCGGCCACGATCTCGGCCACCGGCTGCAGGGTGCCGACCTCGTTGTTCGCCCACAGGGCGGTGACCAGCGCCACCTCATCGCCGCCCACGGCGAGCGCGGCCTCGAGGGCGTCGATCCGGATGCGGCCGAGTTCGTCCACCTCGATCCAGTCGAGCACGGCGCCCTGGTGTGCGGCCAGCCACTCGACGGAGTCGATAGTGGCGTGGTGCTCGGCGAGCGGCACGATGATGCGGGGTCGCTTCCTCGCCCAGAACAAGCCCTTGATCCCGAGGTTCACGGCCTCGGTGCCGCCTCCGGTCAGCACCACCTCCGCGGTGTCGGCGCCGAGAGACGCGCTGACCCTGTCGCGCCCCAGCTCCAGCAGTTCGCGCGCGGCCTGGCCGTGCCCGTGAATCGACGACGGGTTGCCGACCGACGACAGGGCGGCCGTGTAGGCGGCGAGCACCTCGGGACGCAGCGGCGAGGTCGCCGCGTGGTCGAGGTAGATGGGCATGGCATCCATTCTCGCTGCGAACAACCAGGCACGGCGCGGGCCATACTCTAGAACGCATGGCCCCCGTCGACCCCTTGAGAAATCTCGGGGTTCACCTGGGGTCGCGCGGCGGCGAGATCCGGGTGTGGAGCGCCAGCGCCACCGCCATCGAACTCTGCATCTTCGACGGCAAAGACCCGAGCTGGGTGTCGAAGACCATCCCGCTCAGTCGAGACGCTCACGACGTCTGGAGCGCCACCACGCGTTCGCTCTCACCGGGCACCTACTACGCGCTGCGGGCGAGCGGGCCGACCGGGCCTCAGCACGTCTTCGAGCCGAATCGCGCCCTGCTCGACCCCTATGCGCGCGGTCTCGCGCGAACGCCGGACGGCGAGTGGCGGGGCTATGTGCAGGACGGCTGGTTCGACTGGGGCGGCATCGAGAAGCCGCACATCCCGCTCGATCACACCGTCGTCTACGAGGCCCATGTGAAAGGGCTCACCCAGCTCAACCCCGCGGTGCCGCCCGAGTTGCGCGGCACGTACGCCGGGCTCGCCCATGAGTCGACGATCGGCTATCTGAAAGACCTCGGCGTCACGACGATCGAACTGCTGCCTGTGCACCAGGCCGTCAGCGAGCAGCGCCTTCAGAAGATGGGCCTGGTCAACTACTGGGGTTACAACACGCTCAACTTCTTCACGCCGCACGCCGCATACGCCAGTCGAGCGGCGCAGTTCGGCGGCACCGGCGCGGTGCTGCGCGAGTTCAAGGGGATGGTGCGGCTGCTGCACGAGGCAGGCCTCGAGGTGGTGCTCGACGTGGTCTACAACCACACCGCAGAGGAGGGTCGCGGCGGTCCGACCAGCTCGTTGCGCGGCCTCGATGACGCCCACTACTACCGGCACCTTCCGGACGGCAGCTACCTCGACACCACCGGATGCGGCAACACCGTCGACTACTCGACGCCCGCCGCCCAGCGGCTCGTTCTCGATTCGCTGCGCTACTGGGCGAACGAGGTGCAGGTCGACGGGTTCCGGTTCGACCTGGCCGCCACGCTGGGCCGGGATGCCGATGCGCACTTCACCCCCGATCACCCTCTGCTCACCGCGATCGCCGCCGATCCCCAGCTCGAGGGCGTCAAGCTCATCGCCGAGCCCTGGGATCTCGGCGAGGGAGGCTGGCAGGTCGGCAACTTCAGGTCGCCCTGGTCGGAGTGGAACGACGGCTACCGCGACCGCATGCGCAACTTCTGGCTGCGCGATGTCGCTGCGGCGCGCGATCAGGGCGGCATCCCCAGTGAGGGCATCGGCTCGCTGGCTCGCCGACTGGCCGGGTCGAACCACGTGTTCCCGGTGGAGCGCGGCCCGCTCGCCAGCGTCAACTTCATCACGGCGCACGACGGATTCACCGCCGCCGATCTGGTCGCCTACGACGAGAAGCACAACATCGGCAACGGCGAGAACAACCGCGACGGCTCGAACGACAACAAGTCGTTCAACCACGGCGTCGAGGGCGAGACCTCGGACTCCGGCGTGCTCGCCGCCCGGCGCAAAGCCGTGCGCAACCTGCTGGGGACGCTGCTGCTGAGTGCGGGCATCCCGATGCTGACCGCCGGTGACGAGTTCGGCCGCAGCCAGCAGGGCAACAACAACGCGTACTGCCACGACGACGAACTGACCTGGCTGAGCTGGGAGCGCGAGCCGTGGCAGCAGGAGCTGCTGGATGTGGTCAGGCAATTGATCAGGTTGCGCCGCGAGAACCCGGCCCTGCGCCCCGTGCGGTACGGCCGATTCGGCGAGACCACGCCCAGCGCGAGTCAGATGGACTGGTACAACAAGCAAGGGCTGTCGATGTCGCCCGACGACTGGGACTCGCCGTCCGAGCGCACGCTGCAGTTCCTCGCTGCCTCGACGCCCGAGTTCGAGGAGTTCAACCGCATCCTGCTCGTGGTGCACGGGCTCGAGACCACCGTGACGGCGACACTGCCGGCGCACGAAGGCGTGACGGGGTACACCCTGCTGTGGGATTCCTCGCACGACGTGCTGCCGAGCGGCGACGCTCTGCAGCACGCACCGGGCGACTCGATCGACATCGGACCGACCTCGATGCGGCTCTTCCGCGCCCACTGAACCCCTGCCATACACTCCCCTCATGGCACAGCCCCTGCCCGTCGCCGGATGGTATCCCGATCCCGAGATCGCCGGTCAAGACCGGTGGTGGGACGGCGCCAGCTGGGCGGACGACCGCAGAGTCGCCGGCGATGCGGTGACGGATGCCGGGCCGGTGTCCGCTCCGGCGCCGGTCGTGCGCAACAACGCAGCGGTGATCGGGTTCTTCCTGGCCCTGAGCGGGCTGCTGCTGCCGCTCGTCGTCAACTCGATCGCGGGCGGCATCGTCTCGATCATCGGTCTGCGTCAGTCGAACGACATGACAGGCACCGGGATCTTCTCCCACGGACGCGGGATCTCGATCGCCGGCATCCTGATCGGATTCATCTGGGGCGCGATCTGCCTGCTCGGCCTTGCCGCGTTCATCGCATTCGGCGTGTGGATCTTCGAGATCTCGACCAGCGTGCAGCACCCCGACTCTCCGGTGATATGAGCGGCACGCCGGCCACCGCCGCGCTCATCGCCGCCGGGATCGCGTTCACCGAGCACGCATATCGGCACGATCCCGCGGCGCAGAACTTCGGTCTCGAGGCGGCAGAGGCCCTTGCCGCCTCGACCGCCATCGAGGCGGAGCGCGTGTTCAAGACCCTGCTCGCCGAGGCGGACGGACGGCTCGTGGTCGCCATCGTTCCGGTGACGGGCAAGCTCGACCTGAAAGCCCTGGCGGCGGCGGTCGGGAGCAAGCGGGCGACGATGGCGGATCCCGCGCTTGCCGAGCGCCGCACCGGCTATGTGGTCGGTGGAATCAGCCCGATCGGGCAGAAGACCTCGCATGAGACCGTGGTCGACGAGACCGCGGAGCTGTGGGACACCGTCTTCGTCAGCGGCGGCCGCCGCGGGCTCGACCTCGAACTGGCGCCTGCCGACCTGGTCATGGCCACCGGCGCGCGACTTGCTGCCATCGCCGCGGGGGCCGGGTAGCCCGTCAGGGCGCGGGAGCAGGCGGGCGGGGCGCGGCCGCGATGTCGGTCACGCCGGGGTGCCCGTCACGCCGCGATTCCGGTCACGCCGCGATACCGGTCACGCCGCGATACCGGTCACGCCGCGATGTCGGCGCGATCCAACTCGGCGGCGAGCAGCTCGCGGAACCGGTCGGCGGAATACGGCGCACCGAACAGCGGAGAGCCGGGTTGGAAGGCGACCCCGTTCGCCAGCGGGCCGCCGTCGATGGCGTCGAAGCCGATCCGCTCCAGGAATGCGAGCACCTGCGCCACCGCATCCCGATCATCGCCGGCCGCGCCCAACGCGATGCGTTCGGGCGAACCGGCCGGCCTGCGCTGCTCGTCGAGCTCGTGGTAGCCGATGTGGTTGAGCGTCTTGACCACGCGCGCGCCCGGGATCGCCTCTTGCACGAGCACGCTCGTGCCCTCGGGCGCGTCGTCGAACTCGCTGATCTCGCCGTCGATCGGCGTCCAGTAGTTCATGATGTCGAGCACGACATGCCCGTCGAGCAGACCGGCGTCGAGGTCGCGGAACTTGTGCAACGGCAGGGCGAGCACGACCAGGTCGACTCCGGCGACCGCGTCGGCAGCGGCGACCGGGCGGGCCCCAGGCGCCAGCACGTCGACGACCAGCCGGATGCGATCGGGGCCTGCGGATCCGGCGATCTCCACCTGGTAGCCGGCCTCGATCGCGACGCGCGCCAACGAGGTGCCGACCTTGCCGGCACCGAGGATCGCGATCTTGGTCATGCGCACCACCTTCGTTGATCGGTCAACGAAATCCGGCCGTCGCGCATTCCGGCATCCGCCCGGCGCCCGGCGCGACATGCAGGAGGACGGGCTGAGGCGATCGTCGGCCGACGGTCACGCGACGGCGATGAGCCCGAGTTCGGCCTCCGAGGCGAGCAGGGCATGCCGAGGCACCACCCGCACCGTGTAGCCGAAGCTGCCCGAGCGTTCGAGGGGCACGGTGCCCGAGTAGTTGCCGACACCCGAATCATCCAGGCTGTCGAGTTCGAGCGTGACCGTGCCGGTGTCGACCAGCTGATCGCTCTCGCGCGCGCGGCCGTGCACCAGTTCGACGGCGACATCGTCGGGACGCAGCCCGCCGAGCTGGACGAACGCGCGCACCTGGAGCCGCTCGCCGACCTGCGGCGAGGCATCCACTCCCCCGGATTCGACGTGCGTCACATGCACGCCCGGCCAGGCGGCGGCGACCTTGGCCTTCCACGCGGCGAGGTCGCGGGCCGGCTGGTACGACTTGGCGCTGATGGCGCGGTCGGCTGCCGCGGCCGGCAGGTAGAGGCGCTCGACGTACTCGCGCACCATGCGCCCGGCCGAGAGCTCGGGCGAGAGCGTCGCCAGGGTGTGCCGGATGTTCGCGACCCACCGGGTCGGCACGCCATCGGCGCCGCGGTCGTAGAAGCGCGGCGCGATCTGATGCTCGATCAGGTCGTACAGCGATGCCGCTTCGAGGGCATCGCGCTCGGCCCCGTCACCTGCGCTGTCGGCCGACGGGATGGCCCAGCCGTTCTCTTCGTCGTAGTACTCGTTCCACCAGCCGTCGAGGATCGACAGGTTGAGCGAGCCGTTGAGCGCGGCCTTCATGCCGGAGGTGCCGCACGCCTCGAGCGGGCGCAGCGGGTTGTTGAGCCAGATGTCGGTTCCCGGGTAGAGCAGCTGCGCCATCCCGATGTCGTAGTTCGGCAGGAAATGGATGCGCTCGCGCACGTCGGCGCCTTGCGAGAACTCGACCAGCAGCTGGATGAGGCGCTTGCCCTCATCGTCGGCCGGATGCGACTTGCCGGCGATCACGATCTGCACCGGCTGGGTCGGATGCGTCAGCAGTGCCCGCAGACGCTCGGGATCGTGCAGCATCAGGGTGAGCCGCTTGTAGCTCGGCACCCGCCGGGCGAAGCCGATGGTCAGGATGTCCGGATCGAGCAGGCGCGAGAACCAGCCCGGATCGCCGACGCCGGGGTTCTGCTCGGACCAGGCCGCCGAGGTGCGGGCCCGCGCATCGGCGACCAGCTGCTCGCGGAGCCTTCCGCGCAGCGCCCACAGCTCGGCATCGCTGACCCCGCCGTCACCGTCATGGCCGGATGCCCACTCGGCGAGCGTCGTGTCCGAGGTGCCGAGAAACGATTCGGCGACGGCCGAGACCTGCGGGTCGGTCCAGGTCGGAGCGTGCACGCCGTTGGTGATCGAGGTGATCGGCACGTCGTTCGCGTCGAATCCCGGCCAGAGCGCCCCGAACATATGGCGGCTCACCTCGCCGTGCAGCTTCGAGACGCCGTTGGCGCGCTGCGCGAGGCGCAGGCCCATCACGGCCATGTTGAAGGTCGCGGCACTGCCGTTGACGGGTTCGCCGTTCATGCCGGCCGGCTCGGCGCCGAGGGCGAGCACGTCGTCGACGTCGACTCCGGGCAGCAGGTCGGTCGAGAAGTACCGCTCGACGAGCGGCGCCTCGAAGCGGTCGATGCCCGCGGGAACGGGCGTGTGGGTGGTGAAGACGGTGCCCGCGCGAACCGCGGTCAGCGCCTCGGCGAAGGTGAGCCCGTTGCCGATCAGGTCGCTGACCCGCTCGAGTCCGAGAAAGCCGGCGTGCCCCTCGTTCGTGTGGAAGACCTGGGGTGCGGGGATGCCGGCGAGCGCCGCATACGCCTTGACCGCGCGGGCGCCGCCGATGCCGAGCAGCAGTTCTTGCAGCAGGCGGTGCTCGCCGCCGCCGCCGTAGAGTCGGTCGGTCACGCCGCGCAGCTCCTCGGAGTTCTCTTGCACATCGGTGTCGAGCAGCAGCAGGGTGACGCGGCCGACCGCCAGCTGCCAGATCCGGGCGTGCAGCGCCTTGCCTTCGGGAAGAGCGAGCACCACCTCGGCCCCCGATCCGTCCGGGTTGCGCAGCACCCGCATCGGCAGGCCATCCGGATCGAGCACCGGATAGCTCTCCTCCTGCCAGCCGTCGCGCGAGATCGTCTGGCGGAAGTAGCCCGCGCGGTAGAACAGGCCGACTCCGATGATCGGCACCCCGAGATCGGAGGCGCTCTTCAGATGGTCACCGGCCAGGATGCCCAGGCCTCCCGAGTACTGGGGCAGCGCCGCCGCGATCCCGAACTCGGGTGAGAAGTAGGCGATGGTGCCGGGCGTCGCGCCGTCATGCTCGGCCGTCAGCTCCTGATACCAGCGCGGCTCGCTCAAGTAGGAGCGCAGGTCATCGCGCAGGGCATTGGCGCGCCCGACGAAGGCGTCGTCTGCCGCGAGCTCGGCCAGGCGCGTCGGCGCGATCTCGCCCAGGAGCCCGATGGGATCCTTGCCCTGCTCGTCCCAGGTCTGCGGGGCGATGTCTCGGAACAGCTCGAGGGTCGGCTGATGCCACGACCACCGGAGGTTCGTGGCGAGTTCGTCGAGAGCGGAGAGCCGCTCGGGGAGCACGGTGCGGACGGTGAACCGTCGGATGGCCTTCACCCGACAACCCTAAGCGAGCGGTGAGGCGCTCAGCGCTGACGGGACGGTGACGGCCGGGGGCGGCCCACCCGCCCCCGGTCGTTCTTGCCGTGTGGTGCGGTGCCGGAGCGTCGGCGGCTAGCGACGCCCGGCGACGAACAGATCACGGAACGCGTCGTCCATCTCGTCGCGCCCCCGGCTCCGCTCGCGGTCCTGGAGGGCCTCTGCCTGCGCGGCGGCCCTGGCTTTGCGGCGGCGATCGACGACGGTCGAGGCAACCATGAATCCGGCGTACAGGAACAGTCCGCCCGCGACGATCGGGATGACGACACTGCGTGCGTCCCCGTTGACGATGTTGTTAACCCATCCGATGTAGGGAACGGCGTACCAGACCACGCCGCGCACCTGAACGGACTGCACCGGCTTGGCGTCCGGCAGCGAGTTCGCGTCGCCCTTGGTGATGAACGAGACGGTGCTGTCCGCGGTGGTGGGCTCGACGATCTGGATCACGCGGTGCGTGACCACCGCGGGCTGGTTCGAGGCGATCTGGTAGGTGACGACATCGCCGATCCGGATCTGCTGCACATCGGTCGGCTTGACGATCACCAGCGTGCCGGCCGGGTAGCTCGGCGTCATCGAGCCGGTGAGCACGGTGTAGGGCGTCGACTTGGTCAGCATCGGCAGAGCGATCACCAGCACGGCGATCAGCATGACCAGGGCGAGCAGACCGAAGCTGAGGCCGACGCCGATGTAGTGCAGCACGCCCTTCTTGCGATGGGCGGCCTTGCCCGATGCCGGGGTGCGAGCACCGAGGACGGTGGACTGAGTGCGGTTCGCGATGGCGGTCATCGTCCTACTCCGATCTCTGTGGTGGGCTGTCGGGAATACGGGTACTGCTCGGTGCGGTCGCCGTCGACAGGACGCAGGCGCCGCACGAAGAAGAAGAGGAGAGCCCCGAGCGCCGCCATGCCCATCCACAGGGCGACGACGTCCTCCTGGTAGAAGCGCTGGGTGTTCGCCACCAGATCACCGAGGTCGGCCGGGGTATCGCTCGGCGACGCGGGCGCGGTCGCACCCGGGGCGGGAGTGCGCGTCGACGCGGCGGGCGCTGGTGTCCACCCTCCGACTCCGAGGCGGTACACGGGGTGCGAGGCGGTGCCGGTGCCCGGCTCGGGGCTGCCGATCACGGTTCCACTGAAGTCGGAGGGGCAGGTGTTCGGCAGCGGAGCCGCCGAATCTGTGCTGCTCAGGCTGACCGCGAGCTTGAACGAGACGCTGCTCGATTGGCCGCCCATGCCGTTCAGGTCGGCGAGCGTCGCGATGTTGTCGAGGCGGATGCTGTCGCCTGCGGCGAGCAGCTGTCCTTCGCTGAGCGTCGCACAGGGGCGCGCGTCGGTGACCGGGATGGATGGCCCTGGCCGGCCCGGCAGCGAGGTCGAGACCGTCATGGCGCCGGCGAGATCGGTGTCGGTGGTCGCGACGTCGAAGAGCGTCACCCGCAGGATCGCGGGGTCGGACGCCCCATTGCGCACGTAGAACGGCCGGTCGACCGAGCCGCCGGGCACCATCATCACACCGCCGAACAGGGCATAGCTGTAGCTCTTCGACCAGTGCAGGTCGTCATTGCTGAAGAGCACCGGCTGGGCCTCCGGCGACGCGGCGCGAGCGGGAGACGCCGAGATCGCGCCGAGGACGCCCAGCACGGCCACCCCGGCCAGGCTCGCCGTGACCAGGAATCGCGCGCCGCCGATCAGCGAGTTCACTGGAAGTCGTCCGCCGAGCAGGTGTTCTTCTTCGAAGACGCTGTCACCGTGATCGTGCCGCTGCCGACCACCGTGTCGAGCGAGTCCACGAACGAGACGTTGTAGGTGCCGTTGCCATAGTTCGCATCGCTGAACGCGAGAGTCGCGCCGGCCGCCGTCGCGGCGGTGGTGACCAGTTCGGTGGTGGTCGTGCCGTTCGAGACCAGCACGTGGTAGGGGCCGGTGCTGACCGAGTCCCACGACCACACCCAGGCGCTGCTCGACCTCGCGCAGCTGAAGTTCTCGAAAGCCTGAGAGACCTTGAACTGCTGATACACCGTCCCGGAGCACGGCGCCTGCGTCAGGTTGCCCAGGTTCTGGCTGGCGCCGCTCGGAGAGGTGAGGCACATCCCCGACAGCGGGTTGACGAGTTCGTAGATGTTGGGCGACACCTGCTGCAACTGCCACTGCTGGTTGGTCGCCGTCGCCGGGTTCGCGGCGGCGGTGTTCACGGTGATGCTGCCGCCGGACGCCGTGGAGTTGTTGTTGTCGACACGGAGCGCGGTCGCTCCCCGCGACTGGATCGTGTAGTAGCCGGTCGCGCCGCTGGCGATGAACTTCCAGTTCTGGTTCGCCGAGCCGCCGGTCTTGCAGCCGTAGGAGATCACGATCGTGCCCGAGGCGGTTCCGGCGCCCGACACGTCGAGGCAGTAGTTGTAGCTCGACGTGAAGTTCGGGCGGATCCAGTTCCAACGGGTCAGGTCGGCCGTCGAGGTCGTATAGATGTACTGGGTCGATTGCGTCGTCGTCGCGTTCGCGCTTCCGGTGAAGCTGCCGACGGTGATCGTCGCGCTGATCTTCGGCTGGAAGGCCAGGGATCCTCCCGACGTCGCCACCGTCTCGCGCGAGGCGATCGAGCTGCGCACGCAGTAGATGACGCTCGTGCCCTGGGCCAGGGACGCCGTGAGGACGGGAGACGCCGACCACAGGGCCGACGTCGCCCCCGATGGCGCCGTGGCGCCCGCCGTGCAGTCCGAGGCCGCCGCCGTCGCCCAGATGGTCGCGGTCACCTTGTCGGCCAGGGTCGCGGATGCCGCGGGTCCGAAGGTCACCCTCACGGCGCCGTTCTGCGTGCTGGTGGTCGTGGTCGTGTTGGTGACCGTGACACTGCCGGTGGTGACCAGGCTCTCGTTGCCGAAGGTGTATCCGACCGAGGTGACGTTCGTCGTGGTGATGCTCAGGGTTGCGGCACCGACCGTGGAGCTGACCGTGTTGCTCGCGCTCCAGAACGCCAAACCGGCCGTCGTCCCGGCCAGAACGAGGAAGCCGGTCAGCGCCGTGGCGATGACCAGCTTGACGCGGCGTCCGATCACGACGGCACCTGCGTCGAGTCGAGGATGATCGAGAAGCCGACCGTGGTGCCCGACAGGGTCGCGGCGGCCGAGCTCGGCAGAGTGGCCTGCACGCAGACGGGGGTGGCGGAGCCGCCCGGAATGGTGCCCTCGGTGGCGGCGGTGGTGGTGAGAGGCGCCACGGCGAGCTGCGTGGCGGGGCAGGTGCCGGGCGCGACCCGGATCTCCCAGGCCGAGACTGCCGAGAGGCGAGCCGTGATGGTCGCGCCCGCCGTTCCCGTGCTTGCCAGGGTGAACTGCTGGCCGACGACATCGCCGGGGAGCATCGTCGCCCAGGCGGTCGTGGGAATCGTGGCCGTCGAGCCGGCCGCTCCCGAGCCGTACTGAACGGCGAGGGCGAGATTGCCGCTCTGGATCGTCACGGCGGAGGTGGCACTGGCCTGCGAGTTGAGGAAGGCATAGCTGCCGACGGCAAGACCGGCGGCAACCAGAATGCCGGCGGTGAGAGCGGCGGCGGCAGCGAGGGCTCCGCGCGGCGTCGGCCGAAGGATCAGCAGCAGACGACGCAACCGGGGCTGAGCCGCGCGAAGGCGACGTCGCCCGGGATGCGCTGCTCGCGATCCGGTCATGGTCTCTGCCGTTCCTGCTGATGGATGGTGGTGCCGATGGATGGTGGTGCTGGTGAGGCTGGTCGTGCAGGGTCTCTCACCGGGGGCGCGCGCCGCGTGGGACAGCGGGCGCCCCCGGTGAAATCTGTTACGGGGTCTGGGTCTGAGTGACCGTGACCGCGCCGTTGCCGAAGGTGACGGCACCGGTCTGCGAGCTGTTGCCCGAGGCGTAGGGGAACGTGACGGTCATCGTCACGGTCACCACCGTGGTGCCGGCCGTGGTGACCTTGTAGGTGTTCGACGATCCGCTGCCGGTGATGTTCGAGCCGGCGACCGAGAAGCTGCTGCTTCCGGTCAGCGCGGTGGCGAGAGCCGAGTCCGCCGAGGAGCTCGAGACGCCGGCGATGGCGCCCGGCGTTGCGGACAGCGTGAACAGCAGGTTGTCTCCCGAGGCGACCAGGTTGAAGGTCTGGGTGTAGGTGAGCGAGTCGCCCGGAACGATCCGGAAGTTCGACGGCGTGATCGTGGTGGTGCCGTTCTTCCAGACACCGGCCGCACCGGCGGTCACCGACAGCGAGCCGGCGGTGATGGTCTGCGCCGAGCCGGCGTTGGCACTGCTGTTCCAGGAGGCGAGGGTTCCCGCGCCGCCCATGAGGAGGATGACAGCAGCCGCAGCGGCGATGGCACCCTTGGCGAGGTTGTTCATTTCAAGTCCTTTCACGGCATCGAGCTGATGTCGAGGTGCAGGCGTCATCGCGGCGTGTGAGGGCATGCTGCCTCCACGAGGAGCCCCGGCGACGGGTTTGGCGGGTACTGCGGTGATGGTGCAGGTGTTGCTGCTTTGAGATGCGCAGCCGACCGAGGTCACGACCCACTGCACAGGGAATTTGGAATTTCCCCCCGCCGAAGACATTACGTGTCCTCCATAGGGCGGACAAGTGAGTCAATACCCCCACTAGAGGGCACGGTCTACCCCTGGCTGATAAGGGCTAAGTATGGCTTTCATCAGCATTTTTGATACTCGACACGATGGGGGACATATATGTACCCCGGGGTACATCAGTTTGTCCCCGCCGCCAACATGGCCGTCGCTCCGACATCGCACTTCTCTCGGTCTTGCGCACCCGACGCGGTACCGTCGAGTGATGCCCGGTACAGTGACCGCCACGCGCTCCGACTCCCTCGGCCGCATCCCGATTCGAGCCCTCTCGCCGCAGCAGCCGGAGAACCTGTGGCCCGCGACCGGGTACGTCGGCGAAGTGGTCCCTTTCGAGGCGACGGTGTTCCGAGAAGGGCACGGTCTGCTGCGTGTCGAGGTGGCGCTCACGCACCCCGACGGCGGCGTCACGCTGCATCCGATGCAGCTGATCGCCCCGGGAACCGACCGCTGGCGCGCCGAGGTGCAGCTCACCGAGCAGGGGGTGATCCGCTGGCAGGTTCGCGCGGCATCCGACGACTGGGCGAGCTGGTTGCACGACGCCGAGATCAAGATCCCCGCGCAGCAGGATGTCGAACTCGTCTTCGCCACGGCCGCCCAGTTGCTCGCCGACTCCCCCGGCCGGGTGTTCGACGAAGCCCGCACGGCCCTGGTGGATCAGCGGCTGACGCCCGATGCGCGCCTGCGGGTCGCGCGCGATCCGCGTCTCGCGGCGGCGATCGCCGCGCATCCCGTGCAGTCGCTTCTCACCGAGTCACGACCGCTGACCCTGCGCGTCGAGCGGGCTCGCGCGGCGGTCGGCGCCTGGTACGAGTTCTTCCCGCGCTCCGAGGGCGCGAAGCAGGCCAAGGACGGCACCTGGACGAGCGGAACCTTCCGCACCGCATCCCGCAGGCTGCCGGGCGTGGCGGCGATGGGATTCGACGTGGTGTACCTGCCCCCGATCCACCCGATCGGGCGGGCGTTCCGCAAGGGCCCGAACAACTCGGTCGAGGCAGGTCCGTCAGACCCGGGCAGCCCCTGGGCGATCGGCGCGGCCGAGGGCGGTCACGACGCGCTCCACCCCGACCTCGGAACCTTCGCCGACTTCGCGTACTTCCTCGGCCAGGCCGCCAAGGCCGGCCTCGAGGTCGCGATCGATCTGGCCCTGCAGTGCTCGCCCGACCATCCCTGGGTGACCGAGCACCCCGAGTGGTTCAGCCACCGGCCGGACGGCTCCATCGCCTACGCCGAGAACCCGCCCAAGAAGTACCAGGACATCTACCCGCTCAACTTCGACAACGACCCGGAGGGCATCCGCACCGAGGTGCTGCGCATCGTCGAGTTCTGGATCGACAAGGGCATCTCGATCTTCCGGGTCGACAATCCGCACACGAAACCGCTGGTCTTCTGGGAATGGCTGCTCGGCGAGGTCGCGCAGCGGCATCCTGATGCGGTGTTCCTCGCCGAGGCGTTCACCCGCCCGCCCATGCTGCACTCGCTGGCGGGCGCCGGGTTCCAGCAGTCGTACACCTACTTCACCTGGCGCAACACCAAGCCCGAGCTGGAGCAGTTCCTCACCGAGATCTCGGGGGCATCTGCCGACTACCTGCACCCGAATCTCTTCGTGAACACGCCCGACATCCTCACCGAATACCTGCAGTTCGGCGGCCCGCCCGCCTATAAGATCCGCGCGGCCCTGGCGGCGACGGCGTCGCCGAGCTGGGGCGTCTACGCCGGCTACGAGTTGTTCGAAGACGTCGCGCGGCCCGGCAGCGAAGAGAACGTCGACAACGAGAAGTACGAGTACAAGCAGCGCGACTGGGCGGCGATCGCACGAGCCGAGGCGACCACGCCGGGCACCACGCTCGCGCCCTACCTCACCAGACTCAATGAGATCCGCGCGGCGCACTCGGCGCTCGCGCAACTGCGCAACCTGACGATCCACTGGAGCGACGACGACTCGGTGCTGGTCTATGCCAAGCATCTCGACGGCCGGTTCACCGGGTCGGGCAGCGCCGACACCGTCATCGTGGTCGCGAACGTCGACCCGCATTCGGTGCGCGAGACGCTGGTGCATCTCGACCTGACCCGGTTCGGGCTCGAGCCCGACGCGAGGTTCACCGTGACCGAGCTCATCACCGGCGCCGAGTGGACGTGGGGCCGCGACAACTTCGTGCGCCTCGACGCGTTCACCGAGCCGGTGCACGTGCTGGCGATCCACCACGGCGCGGCTCAGCAGGTCACGGCACTGCAGGAAGGCCGATGATGCCGACCAAGAAGCCAGCGGCGGCAGCCGCCGGGATCCCGGCCCTGCACCCGGACCACATCTCCGCGCTCGCCGAGGGGCGGCACCCGCGTCCGCATGACGCGCTGGGGCAGCATCCCGCGACGGTCGGCGGCGTCGACGGCTTCGTGATCCGCGCGGTGCGACCGCTCGCCTCGACGGTGACCGCCGTGCAGAAGGATGGCACGCGCATCCCCCTCGAGCACGTCGCGAACGGCCTGTGGCACGGTTTCGCGCCGGGTGCCGGGCAGGCGTACTCGCTCGAGGCCCGCTACGCCGACGCGCCGAGCTGGACCGCCGACGACCCGTACCGTTTCGTGCCGACGGTCGGCGATGTGGACCTCTACCTCTGGGGCGAGGGCCGCCACGAGCAGCTGTGGGACGTGCTCGGCGCGCACTTCCGCCCGCACGAGGGTGTCGTGGGCACCGGCTTCTCGGTCTGGGCGCCGCACGCGCAGGCCGCCCGGGTGATCGGCGACTTCAACGGCTGGGACGGCACGCAGCACGCGATGCGCCGGCTCGACGACAACGGGGTCTGGGAGCTGTTCATCCCGGGCCTCACGCCCGGCAGCCCGTACAAGTTCGAGCTGCTGACCTCTGCCGGCGAGTGGGTGAAACGCGCCGACCCGATGGCGCGTTACACCGAAGTGCCGCCCGCAACCGCATCGGTGGTGGGCCAGACGCTCTACGAGTGGGGCGACGCCGAGTGGATGACCACCCGGGCGCAGACCGATCCGCACAACTCGCCGATGAGCGTCTACGAGATGCACATCGGATCCTGGCGTCCGGGACTGAGCTACCGCGAGCTGGCCGACCAGCTCATCGACTACCTGCGCGAACTGGCGTACACGCACGTCGAGTTCCTGCCGGTGGCCGAGCATCCCTTCGGCGGCTCGTGGGGCTATCAGGTCACCGGTTACTACGCGCCGACCAGCCGGTTCGGGCATCCCGACGACTTCCGCTACCTGGTCGACCGGCTGCACCAGGCCGGCATCGGCGTGCTCGTCGACTGGGTGCCCGCGCATTTTCCGAAAGACGAGTGGGCGCTCGCCCGGTTCGACGGGCAGCCGCTGTACGAGCACAGCGACCCGCGGCTCGGCGAGCAACCGGACTGGGGCACGCTGGTCTTCAACTTCGGCGACTCGCAGGTGCGCAACTTCCTGGTGGCCAACGCGGTTTACTGGCTCGAGGTGTTCCACATCGACGGGCTGCGGGTGGATGCCGTGGCATCCATGCTCTACCTGGACTACTCGCGCACCGAGGGCCAGTGGGTGCCCAACAAGAACGGCGGTCGCGAGAACCTCGAGGCGATCTCGTTCCTGCAGGAGGCCAACGCGACGGCCTACAAGCGCAACCCCGGCATCGTCATGATCGCCGAGGAGTCGACCTCGTGGGCCGGGGTGACGCATCCCACCGACAGCGGCGGTCTCGGCTTCGGCCTGAAATGGAACATGGGCTGGATGCACGACTCGCTGCAGTACATGCACGAAGATCCGATGTGGCGCGCCGACCACCACAACGACATCACCTTCAGCTTCCTCTACGCGTTCAGCGAGAGCTTCCTGCTGCCGATCAGCCACGACGAGGTGGTGCACGGCAAGGGATCGCTGCTGGCGAAGATGCCCGGCGACCAATGGCAGAAGCTGGCGAACGTGCGGGCGTTCCTGTCGTTCATGTGGGCGCATCCGGGCAAGCAGCTGCTGTTCATGGGCAGCGAGTTCGGCCAGCCCAGCGAGTGGAGCGAGCAGCGCGGGCTCGATTGGTGGATTCTCGATCACCCCGAGCACCAGGGTCTGCAGCGCCTGGTCGGTCAGCTGAACCGGGTCTACCGCGAGCAGCCCGCCCTCTGGTCGCAAGACAACGTGCCGGCCGGGTTCGGCTGGCTCGTCAACGACCCGCCGCGCAACGTGGTCGGCTTCGTGCGCTGGTCGGCTTCGGGCGAAGCCGTCGCCTGCCTGGTGAACTTCGGCGGCAACCCGGTGGGCCCGTACCGCGTCGGCCTGCCCGTCGCGGGCCGCTGGGACGAGATCGTGAACTCGGATGCCGCCGACTTCGGCGGCTCGGGCGTCGGCAACTTCGGCGGGGTCACCGCCGAGGCGCAGCCCTGGGGAGACCAGCCGGCCTCTGCGGAGCTGACCCTGCCGCCGCTGGCGTCGCTGTGGCTGAAGTTCGCGGGGTAGCTCGTCCTCGTCGCACCCGTTCTCCCGGGCCAGGCACGGCTCCGGTGCTCGCCCCAGGCACGCCGCGTGCGTCCGAGGACTCAGTACAGCAGGCTGGTCAGCCGTCGCCGCGCGGCGAGCACTCGCGGATCGTCGGCGCCTGCGATCTCGAAGTACTCGAGCACGCGCGCGCGCACCGCATCTTTCGACGGCTGGCTCAGCGACGGGAACAGGTCGAGCAGGCGATCGAACGCGTCATCCAGGTGGCCGCCGCTGACGTCGAGGTCGGCGACCGCGAGCGCCGCGTCGACGTCGCCCGGTGACGCGGCAGCGGCGGCGCGCAACGCGCCGGCGTCTGCGCCCTCGAGCCGCAGCAGCAGCGAGGCCTGCGCCATCCCGGCGACCGCCAGGGCGTCGCGCGGGTTCTGAGCGATCGCGAGCTTGTACTCGGCGACCGCGCCCGCGTAGTCACCCGCAGCGATCGCGTCGTACGCCTCCTGGTGATGCGGGGGCAAGGGTTCTGCGACCGACTCGACGGCAGCGGAGTCGTCGTCGCCTGCTTGGGCGTCGGCTGCGGCAGCATCCGACTTGACGGGAACCGTGCCGGTGACCCCGTTCTGAGCCGCGAGCGCCAGCAGCTCGTCGAACACCTGTCGCACCTGCGCCTCGGGAGGGATGTCCAGAAAGAGGTTCACGGGCCGGCCCGCGATGATGGCCGCCACCGCCGGCACCTCGCGCACCTGGAAGGCCTGGGCCAGTTGAGGATTCGCCGCGCCGTCGACCGTCGCGAGCACGAGACGCCCGCCGTACGAGGCGACGATGGCGCCGAGGGCGGGTTGGATGCCCGGGGCGTAGAACTCGACGACCACCGGCACGCGCGAGGAGAGGTCGACGACGCTCTCGAAGGTCGCGTCGGTCACGGCCACGACCACCCCGCCCGCGGGAGCGGGCGAGGCGCCGGGTTGAGGCTGCGGGGCGTTGGCCCGTCGCACGAGGGCTGAGAGATCGACCGCGCCGCGCAGGCTCGGGCCGGGAGGTACGTTGCTCACGCGTTCCAGTCTGACATCAGGACGAACCGCGCGCTCGTGGATCGGCGGCGGGCGATCGGCATCGGAATCAGGGCACTTCGGTCGCGCTGATCAGGCCCTGAGCGAAGCCCAGCAGCTGGATCTTCTTGCCGGAATCGGTGACCGGCGGCACATAGAACAGCAGCTGCAACCCGTAGGTCGCGATGATGCCCTTGGTGCTCTGCGTCTTGCCCGAGAGCGCCTGAGCCGCCGGGAACGGGTTGATCGCCGCCCCCACCTCGGTGGGGGTCACGGTCTCGACATCGTCGAGGTCGACCGCGACGATCTGGCCGGAGTCGTTCGTGCCGAACGCAATCGAGTCGCTCTTGCCCGGTCCGTTCGAGAAGGCGATGGCCGCCGTGCTCGGCAGTTGCGATTTGGTCTTCTGCTTGTAGTCGTAGCCGACCACCGTGCGCAACTTGTCGCCGGTCGCCGAGAAGAGGTCGTTCTTCTTGCTGGCATCGCCCTTGATGAGGATGTCGCCGTACGCAGCGGCGAGATCCGACGGCGCCAGGATGCCCAGCTTGTTGTCGTTCGGCAGTCGCGCGGCACCGAGGCTGGCCGGCGCCACATCGGGCACGGTGAGCTCGAGCGTCACCAGGTACTCGACCTTGTAGTTCTCGCGCGGCGACTGCTGCACCAGCATCATGGCGATCGGCGCGACCTTGGTGTCGCCCTTCTTGGCGATCACGACGAACACGGCCCGCGGCCAGCTGTCGCTCTGCTGCGGAAGGGCCACCTGCACATCCCAGTTCGGGATCGAGGCGATGATCGGGATGCCGTTGTCCGCCGCATGGATCGCATAGTTCGCCGTGCGCAACTGCAGCGCCGGTCCGGACAGTCGGGTCGCGGCGAGCTTCGCGTCGCCCTGGGCGTCGGCGGCGCCGACGGTGTGGATGATGTTGGCCACGATGTGCTTCACCTGGGGCTCGGTGACAGCCACCTGCTGCAGGCCCGCGGCGCCCGGCACCGTCGAGGTCGGCGTCGGAGTCGCCGTACCGCCGCCCGTCTGACCGAGCAGCGAACAGCCCGACAGCATCAGGGTGCCGGCCAGCACGACGCCGGTCGCGACGAAATTGCGGCGCCTGCCGCGGCGCGTCGGAGCCTCGATGGCCGCCTGCGTGCCCGAGCGGCCGCGCTTGAGCTGCGGCGGCTTCGGATTGCGGGGCTGCTTGCGCCGCGGACCGCTGCGGCGCCGTGCGTGCACGAGCGCCCAGAGGAACACGATCAGCCCCGCGAGCAGCGCGGCGATCCCGCCGAGGATGAGCGGACCCGACCAGGGCGCCGAGTTGTCCAGCGGCCAGGTGATCGACACGTGGCTGGGAGCGGGTTTCTTGCCGTCGGCCATGATGATCACCGATGCCGTGTCGGGCACGTTGACCGTGCGGATCAGCTGCGTCTTGCCGCTGAACTCGTCGACCCACAGGTCGGATCCGACCGGCGACGGCGCTGTCGAATCCTTGCCGGTGATGAGCTTGGCCACGAGCTTCTGCTTCTTCGGGTCGAAGGTGATGCGGTTGTAGCTGGTCTTGCCCACCCAGGCACTCACGTCGCCGGCACGGCCATCTGCGATGAAGACGGTCGAACTGCCCGACACGGTCAGGCGCTGGCTGCCGTTGAATGCGCGCAATGCCGGGCCTTCGATGATGGTGATCGGCGCCGTCGAGTCGGTCGTCACCGCCGCGGTGTACGAAGAAGGACCGGCCAGAAAGGTGCGCTGGGCGATGCCGTACCCGATGGACACGAATGCCACCAGGAACAACACGATCGCCATCACGAATCGCAAAAGAATGAACTCCTCATTTGGTGCCGCACCCGCGGATGTGAAGACCGGGGCAGCAGACAAAGACACACCAGGCTACCGGATGGCCCTCCCGCGACCGCGGTCAAGGACTGAGAGAAGACTGGGAGAAGCCTGAATCAGCGACCCCATCCCGGGGTGGCCGCTGCACGCCCGGCGGCTACACTCGGAGGGTTCCCCTCGCCCGTTTCCGGGTCGAATCACGACGAGAATCCAGCCAAGGAGCGACCACTGTGGCGGCAGACGACACGGGCTTCGGCACCGAACTGCGCGGATATCGCAAAGAGGACGTCGACCTCGCGCTCAACGAGCTCCGGCGCGAACTGATCAAGGCGAACGCCGACAAGGCCGAGCAGGCCAAAGAACTCAAGCGCCTCCAGGCCGTGGCCGAAGATCTGCAGGCCGAGCTCGACGAGGTGGGCAGCCCCACGTACTCCGGGCTGGGCACGCGCCTCGAGAACACCCTCCGCATCGCCGAAGAGCAGTCGACCCGCCTGATCAGCCAGGCCGACATCGACGCCGAGAAGCTGCGCGCCAGCGTCGCCGCTGAGGTTCAGCAGCTCCGTCACGAGGCCGCCGAGTACGCGGACAAGCTGGTCGGCGACGCCCGGGAGCAGGTCGAGCAGATCACCTCGGGCGCTCGTGAGGAGGCCGAATCGGTCGTCTCACGCGCCCAGGCCGAGGCCGAGACGCTGACCAACGACGCACTGCGCGAGGCCGCCGCGATCCGCGGATCGGTCGCCACCGAAGTCGCCGAGAGCCGCGCCGCCGGAAAGCGCGAAATCGCCGCGCTGCGCGCCGAGGCCGAGCGCGAAATCGCCGAACTCAAGATCGTCGCGCAGCGCGAGGTCGCCGAAGCGCGCGAAGCGGCGGCCGAGCTGGCCCGCGACACCGAGCGCGGCCGGGCCGAGTTCGATGCCGAGAGCGCGCGCAGGCGCGCCGAACTCGAGCACGACCTCGAAGAAGGCCGCACCAATCTGGCACGCGAAACCGCCGACGCGCGCGCTCAGCTCGAGAATGACACGGCCGCCGCGAACGCCGAACTCGCCGCCGACACCGACAAGGCGCGGGCCGAGCTGGATGCCCGCACCAAGCAGGCCGCCGCGGAGCACGCCGCCAAGGTCGCCGCGTGGAAGTCCGAGCGGGAGGCCGCCACCGCGACCGCGAAGGCGGAGCTGGCCGCCGAGGTCGCCCAGCAGCGTGCCGCGCTCGAGGCAGAGATCACCACCAAACGCACGGAGATCGACCAGGAGGTCGCCGCCAAGCGCACCGCCATCGACGCCGAGGTCGACTCGAAGCGGGCGACCGTCGATGCCGAGCTCAGCCATGCCCGCAACCAGCAGGACGCAGAGCTCACCGGCGCCCGCGCCTCGTGGGAGGCCGAGCAGGCCGGCGCCCGCGACTCGCTGACGGCCGAACTGGCCGGCCAGCGCGCCGCTCACGACGCCGAACTCGCGACGGCGAAAGCGGCGCACAGCTCACAACTCGACAAGGAGCGCGCCGACCACGACCGCGAACTCGCTCGTCAGCGCGAGGAGGTCGCGCACGAGCTCGAGAACCACCGGGCGCGGATCGCGCACGAGACCGACGCACAGGCCACCACGCTGGCCGCTGCGGCGGCCCAGGCCCGCGCCGACCTCGAGGTCGAACTCACGGCGCGGCGCGATGAGGCCGAGAAGGAGTACCTGGCCAAGCAGCAGGAGGCCGCGGCATCCACGCAGAAGTACCTCGACGAGGCGAATGCCCAGCTCGCAGAGGCCACCACCCGCGCCACGGAGAAGCGCGCAGAGGCCGAGAAGCTCGAGACCGAGTCGAAGGCGGCCGCCAAGGCGCTCACCGAGGAGGCCAAGGCGCACGCCAAGGAGGTTCTGAGCAACGCCGAGAGCCGCGCGAAGGCCATGCTGAAGGACGCCGAGAAGAAGTCGGCCGCTCTGCTCAAGGATGCCGAGCAGCGACTCGAGCAGATCCGGATCGAGCGGGAGTCGGTGGCCGGCTACATCGCGAACCTGCGCGGCGTGCTCGACTCCGCCGATCGCGCAGCCGCCGACCACGGCTTCCCGACGGTCGCCCCCGAACCGGTCACGGCCGCGACCCCGGTGGTCGCGGCGGTCGACTCCGCACCCGAATCCGCACCCGACTCCGCACCGGACGAAGCATCCGACGAAGCGCAGGGCGACGACGACATCGACGAGCAGACCCGCGAGCGCGAACACGCCAACTGACCGGGCGACCGACGCGCGAGGGCTCCGCTAGCCTCGGAACACCTCCGACGAAAGGCTTCAGCCGGTGAAGATCCAGAACGCATTCCGCCTCGGCCTTTTCGGAGGGCTGGGGGTGCTGGTCGCCATCGTGATCGGCAGCGGCTTGGCGACGCTGGCAACCATTCTCACGTACGTCGGCGCGGCGCTGTTCCTCGCCCTCGGGATCGACCCGGCCGTGTCCTTCCTGCAGCGCCATCGCTTCCCGCGGTGGTCGGCGATCCTCACCGTGCTGGTGGTGATCCTCGCCGTCTTCGCCGGACTCGTGCTCGCCGTCATCCCGGTGATCATCGACCAGGTCAACAACCTGATCGCGAGCGTGCCCGACATCGTCAAGGCGCTCACCACCGACAACTCGGTGCAGAAGTGGTGGAACCACACGCTGCCCTGGCTGCCGTTCGACCAGGTGGTCACCAACGTCCAGGGCTTCTTCACCAAGAACATCGGCACCATCACCGGCGGCGTGTTCTCGACCGTGTTCACGATCGCCTCCGGAGCGTTCGGCATCCTGATCGTGCTGATCCTGACGCTCTATTTCGTCGCGTCGCTGTCGAACATCAAGCGCGGGCTCTACCAGCTGATTCCGGCGACGAAGCGCGAGACGTTCATCGACATCGCCGAGCAGATCAGCAGGTCGGTGGGCCGCTACGTGCTCGGGCAGGGCGCGCTCGGCCTGGCCAACGGCATCCTCAGCTTCCTCTTCTTCACGATCCTGCTGCTGTGCGGGGTGAACGTGAAGTACTACGCGCTGCTGGCCTTCATCGCCTTCTTGTTCTCGCTGGTGCCCCTGGTCGGCACGATCACCGGATCGACCATCATCTGCCTGCTGGTGCTGCTGTTCAACGGGTGGCCGACCGTGATCTTCCCGATCGCCTACTACCTGGTCTACATGCAGGTCGAGGCCTATCTGATCAGCCCGAACATCATGAATCGCGCCGTCAAGGTGCCCGGCTCCGTGGTCGTGATCGCCGCCCTGGCAGGCGGAACCCTGCTGGGAGTGCTCGGCGCGCTCGTCGCGATCCCGGTCGCCGCGGCGGTGCTGCTGATCATCAAACAGGTCGTGGTGCCGCGGCAGAACGAGCTCTGAGCGGTCAGCGCCGCACCGGCAGGCCCTCCTGCTCCCACTGGGTGATGCCGCCGAGCACGTTGACGGCGTCGTACCCCTGCTGCTCGAGCGCGCCGACGACTCGCGCGCTGCGCCCGCCTGCGTGGCAGATGACATAGAGCGTGCCCTCGGGCAGCTCGTCGAGGTGCTCGGTCAGCGTGCTCATCGGCATCACCAGCGCACCCGGGATGCTGGCGGCGGCGACCTCGTCGGGCTCGCGCACGTCGATCAGCACCGCGTCATCGCCCAGGGCGGCGAACTCGGTGGGGGTGACAGCTCTCATGACGGGGATCCTTTCCATTCGGCGGGCAGCGGAAGCGCTGCGGGGTTGACGCGTTCGACGATCTCGCTCAGCACGCGGCGGGTCTGCTTCTCGCCGACCCACAGGTGCCTGCCTCCCTCGATCGCGACCAGTTCGGCATCCGGGACCAGAGCGAACCTCTCGCGGGCCTCTGCCGGGCGCAGGTAGTCGTCGAACTCGGGGATGATCGCCACCAACGGGATGCCGCTGCCTGCCCAGGCCATCAGGTCGCTCTCGGTGGCGCGGTGCAGGGGCGGTGAGAGCAGGATCGCGCCGGCGATCGGATGCTCGAGCCCCCACTTCAGCACGACCTCCGTGCCGAACGACCAGCCGAGCAGCCACGGGTTCGGCAGCGAGAGCTGCGCCACGAAGTCCATGGCCGCAGCGAGGTCGTGCCGTTCTTCGACGCCCTCGCCGAACTCGCCATCGGACGTGCCGCGCGGCGAGGTGACACCGCGGAAGTTGAAGCGCAGCACCGCGAGATCGGCGAGAGCCGGCAGGCGCGCGGCCGCCTTGCGCAGGATGTGCGAGTCCATGAAGCCGCCGTGGGTGGGCAGCGGGTGCAGGCACACCAGCGTCGCGACCGGGGCCTTGTCGAGCGGGAGGGCCAGCTCCCCCACCAGTGTCAGGCCATCCGGGGTGTGCAGCTCGATGTCCTGGCGGCGGGCGGGCAGCTCGACTCCGCCGGCGATCTCGAGGGCGCTCACACCGTGATCTTCCAGCAATGGGTGTGCCAATGGCGCCGCGCGGCCAGGTCGTCGGCCGCGCCCATGATCCCGTCGGCCCGCCACGCGACCAGGTGCGCGGTGCCGGGCGCGATGTCGAGCCCGCATCCCGGGCAGAGGTAGCTCTTGACGGCCGAGCTCGCGGCCTGCGGCTGCACGTTCCACGCGCCGTCGCGCTTCACCTCGATGCGCAGCCGGCCCATCAGCGCGCGTTCCAGATCGAGCGGCTCGGGCTCCTGCTCGTGTCCGCGCGCCGAACGCGGACGATTCGAGCGAGGCATAGCGGCAAGTCTAAACAGCCCGTTCGCGGATAGAGTTTCACAGGTGGCGCCCACAACAGCGCCCATCATTCGTGCGCTCACAAAGCGCAGCACCCAGGAGAAGACAATGACGTCGCCCGAAGCCCTTTCGACCGTCCCCCTCACCCACGAGCGCGTGCTCATCACCACGGGGCCCCGTTCCGGGTTGACCATCATCGTGGCCGTCCATTCGACGAAGCTCGGCCAGGCCCTCGGCGGTGCCCGGCTCTGGCAGTACGAGAACTGGACGGATGCTCTGGCCGACGCCCTGCGCCTCTCGGCGGCCATGACGCTCAAGAACTCGGCAGCCGGCCTCGCCCGCGGCGGTGGCAAGTCGGTGATCCACCTGCCCATCGGCACCGTGCTCTCGGATGCTCAGAAGCGCGCCGCCATGCTCGACCTCGGCGATGCGATCGAGAGCCTGGACGGCGCGTACATGACCGCGGAGGACGTCGGGACCAGCGCAGAACTGATGGCCATCGTCGCGGAGCGCACCGCGCACGTCTGCGGCCTTCCCGCTGAGCAGGGCGGCGTCGGCGAGCCAGCGGATGCCACCGCGGCGGGCGTGCACGCCAGCATCCTCGCGACGCTCGACGCCCTGTTCGGCAGCCGCGAGGTCGCCGGACGCCACATCGTGATCTCGGGCCTCGGCCAGGTCGGCGGGCGCCTGGCCAGGTCGCTCGCCGCCGAGGGAGCGCGGCTCAGCGTTGCCGACGTGAATCCCGACAAGAAGGCGCTGGCCGATGAGCTGGGGGCCACCTGGACCGAGGTGACTCACGCTCACCGGATTCCGGCAGACCTGTTCGTGCCGTGCGGGCTGGGCGGAGTGCTGACTCCCGAGGTGATCGCCGAACTGGCCGCCCGCGGCGTCGTCGGCGCGGCCAACAACCAGCTCGCCCGCCATGACGGCGCCGAGGCGCTCGCCGCGCGCGGCATCCTCTGGGCTCCCGACTTCGTGGTCAACGCGGGTGGCGTGATCTATCTCTCGATGGCGTCCGAGCCCGATGCGGATGCCGCGGCCATCGACGCCCGCGTCGCGGCGATCGGCGACACGATCACGACCATCTTCCGGGAGGCCGAGCAGAACGGCACCACCACGCTCGAGGCGGCCGAAGGCCTGTCGGCGGCCCGCTTGGCCGCCTAAGAGGGCGCCAGCGCAGCGCGGCGGAGCGCCGCAGGAGCGGCGGCGCAGAAAGCCCGGCTCAGTACCAGCCCTTGGCCTGACTGTGGTTCCAGGCGCCGCAGGGGGTGCCGTAACGGCCGGTGATGTAGCCCAGCCCCCAGGCGATCTGCGTGGCCGGATTGGTCGCCCAGTCGGCGCCGACGCTCGCCATCTTGCTGCCAGGCAGCGCCTGCGGAATGCCGTACGCCCCCGAGCTGGTGTTGAGCGAGTACACGTTCCAATGCGATTCGCGGTTCCACAGCGCGACGAGGCAGTCGAACTCGGTGCTGCCCCATCCTCGTGCGGTGACCATCTCGAGCGCGATGCCCTGTGCGGTTCCGGGGTCGGGGATGCCGGCAGCAGGCGCCGGCTTTGCGGTCACGATCTTGATCACCCGGAATCCATCGCGCGTGACCGCGTCGACCGCGTCGACCTTGATCGCGTAGCTCTGGCCATCGCGGTGAACGACGTGCGTGAGCGGATCGGCCTGGCTGGGAACATGCGCCGAGGCGACCGTCACTCCCACCAGCGCCATGCAGGCGAACGCGGCGAACACCGGCAGCGAACCCGGGGTGCGGACATGCCGCTCCTCGTGGGCCACTTCGACCACGGGTCGATAGTGCGCCCCCCGACGCCGATAGCCGCTCACAGTGGCACCAGTCTACGCAGAGCCCCTGTCAGCGCTCAGGAACGCGCATGCCCCAGACCGGGTGAACGCGCCCGGAACGTCGGTCAGGGCAGGCGCAGCGCCTCAGCGCACCGCGAGCATGACGCGGACGACCGCGTCGAGCAGCAGGTCGACCTGCGCCTCGTGGTACCCGCCCCGCTGCCCGTGGAAGGCCGAGGTGCGCACCTCATCGATGCTCAGCGCCTTGCCGTTCTGGAAGTACTGGGCGACCCGATCGGTGAGCGCGTCCACCTCGCGCACCGAGTAGCCGAGCGCGAGGATCGACACGCGGCGGAACCGCTTGCCGCGCTGCCGCACGATGCGATCCAGGATGGCTTGAGCGCCGCTGCGGGCACGGGCGAACCACGCCTGATCCCCGGTCTGGGCGAGAGCGCGCTCGCGCTCGCGCAGGGCGAAGGCGTCTTCGAGGCGCTCGAGGGCGGCATCCACGTGATCGGGCGAATAGCCGCCCTTGCGCATGGTGAATCCCGTGTCGCGAATGGTGTCCGCCGTCACCAGCGTCGAGCCGGCTCCTTCTGCGGTGTAGGCGCGGCGGGCATCTTCGAGGAATTCCTCGACCTCGTCGACGTCGTAGCCGAGTCGCGATCTGCGGGTGTGCGGAAAGGTCGAACTCACGCGCGCCATCGTACCGGAGGCCTGCTGAGGGTCAGCCCGCCGCCCCCGCGACCAGGAAAATGATGTAGGCGACGGCAGCGCTGGGCAGGATCGAATCCAGGCGGTCGAAGAAGCCCCCGTGGCCCGGCAGCCAGGTCGAGATGTCTTTGACGCCGATGTCGCGCTTGATCAGCGACTCGGTGAGATCGCCCGCCGTGCCGACGAGCGCGAGCAGAACGCCCATCACCAGGCCGACCCACCACGGCTGGTGAAGCATCAGCAGCGCGAGCAGGATGCCGGCGACGACGGCGAACACGATCGACCCGGCGAATCCCTCCCAGGTCTTGCCGGGGCTGATGTTGGGCGCCAGCTTGTGGCGCCCGAATCGAAGCCCGGTCGCGTAGGCGCCGACGTCGGTGACCACGACCGTGATGATGGAGGCCAGCGTCCACCACTCCCCGCCGTTCGATCCGGTCAGCACGAGGTAGAAGCCGGCCATGAACGTGACGTAGACCTGGATGAACGCGCCTGCGCCGAGGTCCAGCCAGACGGCTCGCGCGCTGGTTCGGTGGCTGGGACGGGCGGCGAGCTCGACCAATCGGTACAGCGAGATTACGATCACCGCCCCGATCGTGGCGAGCCAGAGACCCTGCACGTGGAAGGCGAACGCCAGCGGGACGACCGCGACGGCCACCACCGTCGACGCCACCCGGGGGACGTCGCGGCCCGCCTGGCGCAGCGCGCTCGACAACTCGAACACGGTGAAGCCGATCAGTCCCGCGCCGAAGATGATGAAGAGCCACTTCAGGTTGGGGATGATGAGGCTGGCCAGGAAGAGCGCCCCGAGCGCCACCCCGATGCCGATCGCGGCGAGCAGATTGCGACCGGTGCGTGCGCGGATCTTCTCCTGGGTCGCGTCGAACTGGGCCCTGGCCTCCTGCGCCCGGGCCTCGAAGTCGGCGCGCGCTTCTTGGGCGCGCGCCTCGAACTCGGCGCGGGTCGGAGGATGCTTCTTCGCGTGCGGCTCGGACGGCGTCGACATCAGACCTCGAGCAGTTCGGCTTCTTTGCGCTTCAACGCGTCGTCGATGTCGTCGACGTGCGACTTCGTCAGCACGTCCAGTTCTTTTTCGGCGCGCGAGATGTCGTCTTCGCCCACCTCTTTGCTCAGGGCGTCGAGGTCGTCCTTGGCCTTGCGGCGCACGTTGCGGATCGCGACCTTGGCTTCTTCGCCCTTGGCGCGCACGATCTTCACGTACTCCTTGCGGCGCTCCTCGGTGAGCTCGGGCATCGTCACCCGGATGATGTTGCCGTCGTTGGTCGGCGTGGCGCCCAGATTCGGAAAGGCCACGATCGCCTTCTCGATCTCTTTGAGCGCCGTCTTGTCGTACGGGGTGACGATGAGCGTGCGCGCTTCGGGGTTCTGCAGGCTGGCCAGCTGCGCGAGCGGAGTCGGGGTCCCGTAGTACTCGACCATGATCTTGAGGAAGAGCGCCGGGTTGGCCCGACCGGTGCGAACAGTCGCGAAGTCGTCTTTGGCGACCTCGACGGCTCGGTTCATCTTGTCCGTCGCCTCGGCGAGAACGTCACTGATCACGGCACACTCCTTCGAAAACGCGTGCTGCCAGCTTAGGGCGTCGTCGTGAAGTCGATCAGTTGCTCCACCCGACCCAGCAGCGCCGGCTCGAGATCGCGGTAGTCGCGCACCGACGCCAAGATGCGCTGCCAGGCCGCCGCGATCTCCGTCTGGTCGGCGTCCGGCCAGCCCAGGGCCGCGCAGATGCCGTGCTTCCACTCGACGTTCATCGGGATCACCGGCCACGACTCCAGGCCGAGCCGCGCCGGCTTCACCCCCTGCCAGACATCCACGAAGGGATGCCCGACGACCAGGACGTGCGCGCCTGCCACCTGGGCGGCGATCCTGCTCTCTTTCGAGCCCGGGACGAGGTGGTCGACGAGGACGCCGATGCGACGCTCCGGGCCGGGCCGCACCTCTCGCAGCACCTCGACGAGATGGTCGACGCCCTCCAGGTACTCGACGACGACCCCTTCGACCCGCAGATCGGCGCCCCACACCTTCTCGACCAGCTCGGCGTCGTGACGGCCCTCGACGAAGATCCGACTGGCGCGGGCGACCCGGGCGCGCGACGGCGCGGGCGCGACCGATCCGGATGCGGTGCGCAGCTCTCTCGGGCGCGCGGGCGCGGCCAGCGGGACGCGCAATCGCACGGCCGCCCCGTCGACCAGGAACCCGGTGCCGAGCGGGAAGACGCGGCGGCGGCCGTGGCGGTCCTCCAGTTCGACGGTCTGCTTCTCGACGCGCACCACCGCGCCGACCCACCCGCCGTCGGTCAGCTCGACGACGAGGCCGGGTTCGGCATCCATCGTCGGGACGGTTCGCGCAGCAGCGGCGGCGCGCGCCGACGCCAGAACGTCGGAGCCGTACCGATCGCCCCCGAAGCCGGACGGGTCAGACACCCTGCAGAGCAACCGCGTAGAAGGCGAAGCCGACGATCCAGCCGACGATGATGATCAGCAGGGACGCACCGGCCACCCACCAGGCGCGACGCCGCACCACCAGCAGCACGATGGTCAGGATCGTCGCGAGCAGGGCGACGATCGCCAGGATCACGCCGGTCGTGACCTGGCTGCCTGCCGCAGCCGTCGCGCTGCACGGCGCGGGGCAGTAGTCGATGAACGCGACGCTGAACACGGCGAACAGGGCCCCGAGCAGGAACGCGGCGTACGAGAGCACCAGCAGCACGATCGAGAGCGCGATGTCCCAGACCTTGCGGGGCCGCAGCTGCTCGGCGACCGTCTGCGGCACGTGACCGGTCGTGTACTGGGGGTCGCTCACGCGGTCACCAGCGTTCCGATCTTCTCGCCGCGCAGGGCCTTGGTGATGTTGCCCGCGGGTTCCATGCCGAAGACGACCATCGGCATCCGGTTGTCCATGCAGAGGCTGAACGCCGTCGAGTCGACGACCTTCAGACCCTGCACCAGGGCATCCTGATAGCTGAGGGTGTCGAGCTTCTTGGCCGTGGGATCGGTGTGCGGGTCGGCGGTATAGACCCCGTCGACGCCGTTCTTGGCCACCAGAACCGCATCGGCCCCGATCTCGAGGGCGCGCTGCGCGCTGACTGTGTCGGTCGAGAAGTAGGGCAGACCCGCGCCGGCCCCGAAGATCACGATGCGGCCCTTCTCGAGATGGCGCTCCGCGCGCAGCGGGATGTAAGGCTCGGCCACCTGCGTCATGGCGATCGCCGACTGCACCCGGGGCTGAGAGCCGGCCTGCTCGAGGAAGTCCTGCAGGGCGAGGGCGTTCATCACCGTGCCGAGCATGCCCATGTAGTCGGCGCGGCCGCGATCCATGCCGCGCTGGCTCAGCTCCGCTCCGCGGAAGAAGTTGCCGCCGCCGACCACGACGGCGATCTCGACGCCCTCGGGATCGTGGGCATCTTTCGGTGCGGCCTCGGCGATCTCTTTGGCGATCCCGCTGACGATGTCGGGATTCACGCCGAGCTGACCGCCGCCGAAGGCCTCGCCGGACAGTTTCAAGAGAACGCGGCGTCGACGATCGGTCATGGCTGTCCTCCAGCGACGGGGGTGGGTGTTCGGTCCAGGCTACGCGAACGGGTCGTGGATGCGCGTCAGAGCCAGACTCTGCACCCAGAGCTCGCGGCGCGCCACCGGATCGAAGGCCTGCTCGTGCGGCTGCGCCTCGCGCTGCCGGTCGTAGAACCGTCCGGTCTTGCCGTCCAGCGCCGGATCGATCGCCAGCCGGGCGGTCGCCTCCACTCCGGACTCGATCGTGTCGATCGGATCCAGCCCATTGGCCAGCACCATCTTCGTCGGCATGTAGGTCGAGGGATGCAGGCTGTTGACCGTGATCTCGCTGGCCGGCAGCTTGTGGGCCAGCTCGATGCCGAACATGATCTGCGCGAGCTTGGACTGGTTGTACGCCCGCTGCCCCGAGTAGCCGTGCGTGAGCATCAGGTCGCCGAGGTCGAGCGCCTGCTGCCCGAGCGACGAGACCAGCACGATCCTGGCCGGACCATGGGCGGCCCGTGACGAGCGCATCCGCGGGATCAGTCCCATGGTCAGCCGGAAGCCGGCCAGGTAGTTGACCGCGAACCGCAGCTCGTAGCCGTCGGCACTGACCCGGCGATCGTCGCCTTCTGGCTCGCCGCTGCCGATCCCCGCGTTGTTGATCAGCACGTCGAGGCGGTCGGTCATGCCCGCGACATCTTCGGCGAGCCGCGCGACGTCGGCCAGATCGGCGAGGTCGGCGCACACCGCGCGCGGCCGCTCGGCTCCGGATGCCGCGATCTCATCCACCACCGAGGCGAGGCGCTCGGCGTCCCGCCCGTGCAGGATGAGCCGGGCACCCGAGGACGCCAGGCGGTCCGCCAGCGCCCGCCCCAGTCCGTCTGTGGCGCCGGTGAGGAGGATGACGGGCTGTTCGCGCACGAGTTCAGGCTAGCGACAAGCGAAAAGCCCCCGAGCAGACGCTCAGGGGCTTTTCGTGAATCACTGCGATCAGGCGCCGACCTTGAAGCGGGCGAAGCCCTCGATCGTCAGCTTGGCGTCGGCGACGACCTTGCCGACGGTCAGCTTGTTGTCGCGGGCGTAGTCCTGCTCGATCAGGGCGACCTGCTTGAAGAACGCGCCGACGCGGCCCTCGACGATCTTGGGCAGCGCCGCCTCGGGCTTGCCCTCCTCGCGGCTGATCTGCTCGACGATGCGGCGCTCGTTCTCGACCTCGGCCGGCGGCACGTCGTCGCGCGACAGGTACAGCGGGTCGGCGAACGAGATGTGCTGCGCGATGCTGCGCGCGGTCTCGGCGTCGTCACCCGAGTAGGCGACGACGACCCCGATCTGCGGCGGCAGGTCTTTGCTCGTGCGGTGCAAGTAGACCGCGTAGTGATCGGCGCTGAGACGCACGATCCGGCGCAGCTCCACCTTCTCACCGAGGATCGCGGCCTGGTCTTCGATCAGGGAGGCCACGGTGCCGGTGCCTGCCTGGGTCGCGAGGGCGGCATCCACCGTCTCGGCGCCGGAGTCGGCGAGGGCCTGCGAGATGCTGTCGGCCAGCGCGACGAACTTCTCGTTCTTCGCGACGAAGTCGGTCTCGCAGGCGAGCTCGAACATCGTGACGGCGGTCGCGCTCTCGACGACGGCCACGAGGCCCTCGCTGGTGGAGCGGTCTGCGCGCTTCGCGTTGCCCTTCGCGCCCTTGAGGCGGAGGATCTCGACCGCCTTCTCGATGTCGCCCTCGGCCTCGACCAGGGCGTTCTTGGTGTCGACCATGCCGGTGCCCAGGCGCTCGCGCAGGGTCTTGACGTCTTCCAGGCTGAAGTTGGCCATGGATCTGTTCCTTACTGGATCGGGGTGGAAACTACTTGGAGGCGGCGGGCTTCTTGGCGGCCGGCTTCTTGGCCGGGGCGGGGGCCTCGTCGGTCGGAACCGTCGGAACGGCCTCCTCGGCCTCGATGCGGGCCTCGGTCTCGTCGTCGGTCTCGGGGTGGTGGTGGATCACGACGGCCGGGTCGACCTGCAGCGTCGCCTCGGCGAGCGCCGCGGCATCCGCGTCGTTCTCCTCGGTGGGCGTCTCGGCGGCGACGATCTCGGCGATCTCTTCCGCCTTGACCTCGGGCGCGGCGTCGGTCTGGTCGACCGCCTCGATGCGCTCCGCGGTGCTCTGCGGGGTTTCGCTGGCCTCGAGGAGCTCGCGCTCCCACTCGGCGAGCGGCTCGACCGCGCTGACGTTGCCGGACTCCTCGGTCTTCTGGTGGCGCTGGATGAGGCCCTCGGCCACGGCATCCGCGATGATGCGGGTGAGCAGGCCCACCGAGCGGATCGCGTCGTCGTTGCCCGGGATCGGGTACTGCAGCTCGTCGGGGTCGGCGTTGGTGTCGAGGATGCCGATCACCGGGATCCCCAGCTTGGTCGCCTCGTTCACCGCGAGGTGCTCGCGCTTGGCGTCGACGACCCAGATCGCCGACGGCGTCTTGGTGAGGTTGCGGATGCCGCCCAGGGTCTTGTGCAGCTTGTCGAGCTCGCGGCGCTGGATCAGGAGCTCCTTCTTGGTGAAGCCCTTGGTCGTGTCGTCGAAGTCGATCTCTTCCAGCTCCTTCATGCGCGCGAGGCGCTTGGAGACGGTCTGGAAGTTGGTGAGCAGACCGCCGAGCCAGCGCTGGTTGACGTAGGGCTGGCCGACGCGGGTCGCCTGCTCGGCGATGGCCTCCTGGGCCTGCT
>DASTNC010000040.1:0-18862 GCA_035721225.1 Pseudolysinimonas sp. | reverse complement strand
CAGTTCGCGGGGTTCGCGTCACTCCGACTCTGCGACGGAGGCTCTCAGGAGCAGAGCGGGCTGCTGCGGGTGACTAGCCCTCGGCGGCTTTCGCGTGGGCGCGCACCTTCTCCTCGATCGGAGCCGTGCCGTTCGCCTTCTGCGCTGCGTAGTACGCGCGCGCCTCGTCCTGCCGCTCGCGCTCGGCGCCGGTCGCGATCGGCGCCCGGAGGTGCTCCGGCGCGAACTGGAACGCGTCGGTCAACGCGACCGCGTGCGGACGCAACCGTGGCAGCAGTCGGTCGTCGATGTAGTCCGTGATCGCCGCGGCTCGTGACGCCGACAGGCGCCCGTTGATCAGGTACCAGGCGAGGTGCTTCTCGATCAGGGTGAAGCCGAACAGGTCACGCAGCCAGGTGAGCACCTGCTTGTTGCCCGCGTGCTCGATCGTGGCGAGACGCTCGCTGAACGCCTCCCACTCGAGCAGTTCTGCGTGCGCGTACGCGGCCTCGATCAGTTCGTTCTGGTTCTCGTTGAAGAGCGCCGCCGCATCCGCAGCAGACAACGAACCGGCGCTCTTCAGGCGGCCGGCGATCGCGGCCACCATGGTCTCGACGCGGTCGGTGAGCAACTGGCGCTGCGCCGCCTCGCCGCGCACGTTGCCGACCGAGCGGGCGGTCGAGCCGAAGTCGGCGATGCGCTGACCCAGCGCCCGCAGGCCGGAGCGGCTGACCGCGTCGCCCGCGGCCTGACCGGCATAGGCCGCGAGCGTCGCGGCATCCGGCTTGGCCAGGCGACGGCCGTAGTCGGTGAGCAGCCGCTTGGCGACCAGTTGGAGCAGCACGTTGTTGTCGCCCTCGAAGGTCGCATAGATGTCGAGATCGGCGTGCAGCTGGCTGAACCGGTTCTCGGTCAGGAAGCCCGCACCGCCGCAGGCCTCGCGCGCCTCTTGCAGCGTGGACAGGGCCGACCAGGTGCTGAACGGCTTGAGCGATGCGGCCAGCGTCTCGAGATCCTGACGGTCTTCGTCGGTGTCGTGCTCGCCCGAGAACACCGCGTGGAACTTCTCGAGCAACTGGTCGTGCGCGAACGACATCGCGTAGGTGGTCGCGAGACGCGGCAGGAGGCGGCGCTGGTGGCGCTGGTAGTCGAGCAGCACGACCTCGCTGTCGCCGGCGCCGTCGGCGAACTGGCGCCGCTCGCTCGCGTAGCGGATCGCGATGGTCAGGGCGAGCTTGCTCGCCACGGTCGCGGCGCCGTCGAGCGAGACCCGGCCCTGCACGAGGGTGCCGACCATGGTGAAGAAGCGCCGGCCCGGGCTGGCGATCGGCGAGCTGTACACGCCGTTCTCGTCGACGTCCCCATAGCGGTTCAGCAGATTCGTGCGCGGGATGCGGACTCCGGTGAAGTGCAGGCGCCCGTTGTCGATGCCGTTGAGACCGCCCTTGAGGCCGTCGTCGTCGCCGCCGACGCCGGGCAGGAAGTCTTTGCCGTCGCGGATCGGAACATAGAACGCGTGCACGCCGTGATTCACGCCGCCGACGATGAGTTGCGCGAAGACGACTGCTGCCTGGCCGTCCTTGGCCGCGTTGCCGAGGTAGTCCTTCCAGGCGGCGCGGAACGGGGTGTCGATGACGAACTCGTCCGAGGCCTTGTCGAAGGTCGCGGTGGTGCCGATGGACGCGACATCCGACCCGTGCCCGGTCTCGGTCATCGCGAAGGCCCCCGGCGTTGCCAGGCTCATGATCGAGGGCAAGAACTGCTCGTGCGCGCGCTGGGTGCCCAGGTGCATGACGGCCGCACCGAACAGCCCCCACTGCACCCCCGATTTGATCTGCATCGACGGGTCGCCGATCACGAGCTCCTCGAACGACGCGATGTTGCCGCCGTGATCCTCCTGGCCGCCCAGCGACCTCGGGAAGGCGCGATGCACGACGCCTTCCTCCACCAGCCGCTTCAGCTGCCCGAGCACGCGCACCCGGTGCTCGTCCATGCCGAGCCCGGGGATCTGGTGGAACTCCTCGCGCTTCAGCAGTTCGCGCGAGTGCTTGCGGGCGTCTGCCCAGCGGGCGAAGAGCACCTCGGCGAGCGCGTCGGAGTCGACGAGCTGCCCGTCGGAGCGGGGCGCGCCCGCTCCGGCGGTGGTGGCGCGTTCGATGGTGTCAGTCATGATGCACTCCTGAAAAAGGTCGTGCTTCGCACGCTACGCCGCCCGCTCGAACGCCGCATTTCCGTGGTGCACAGCCCACGATCGACGGTTCGGAAGCTTCGACAGCGGTTGGGCACATCCTACAAAAGCTGAACGATGGCCGTGTGGAGTTCCTCAGACCGCGCGGGTCTGCCAGACTTCGGCCATGACCTGGTCGCGTGGGAAGATCGCCGGACTCCTCTTCATCATCGGAGGTGCACTGACCCTCTTGGGCGCCCTCCTGAGCGTCACCGGTGCGCCCGCCGGGTGGCTGGGCCTGATCGGCCTTCTGCTCGAGGGCGCCGCCTTCATCCTCTTCGGGCTCGACTTCGGTCGCAGCCGCTCACGCGCGTGGGTTCCGTGGCTGTGTGTGATCGCCGGCGGGCTGATGCTCCTGATCGGGCTGCTGACCCTCGCGGGCGGGAGCCTGGGTGCCGCCGCGCTTCTCGTGAACGTGGCGATCGTGGCGCTGATCCTCGTCGCGTCGGTGCTGCTTCTCTCCTCCAAAGCCGTCGACATGGTGCTCTGCGTCGCCTTGATCGTGCTGGCCGCCTTCCTGGCGATCTCCTTGTTCGTCAGCAATGTGGTGATCGCCGTCATCATCGGAGCGGTCTACGTGGTGATCGGCCTCCTGGTGTGGGGCGTTCGCTTCGGTCGTCGGCGTTCGTAGCCCCGAGCCTCAGAGAGTCGCTGCGCTCGCGCCGAAGGTGTCGCACGCCTGAGGGCCGCCGTTCAAGCCCGCGGTGAACCACTTCTCGCGCTGGGCGCTGGTGCCGTGGGTGAACGACTCCGGGTCGACCTGACCCTGGGTGGTCTGCTGGATGTTGTCGTCGCCAACCGCGGCCGCCGCGTTCAGCGCATCCGTGATCTCGGCCTGCGTCACGGGCTGCAGGAACGGCACGCCGTTCGCATCCTTGGTGGACTGAGCGGCACCGACCCACGAGCCGGCGAAGCAGTCCGCCTGCAGCTCGAGGCGCACGCTGTCGGACGTCGGCCCGGTCTCTTGGAGGTTGAGGCTGTTGCTCATGATCCCCGAGATGTTCTGGATGTGATGGCCCCACTCGTGCGCGATCACGTAGAGCTGCGCGAGCGGGCCGCCCGTCGCGCCGAACTGGCTCTTCAGCTCGCCGTAGAACGCGGTGTCGATGTAGACCGTCTGGTCGTTGGGGCAGTAGAACGGGCCGACGGCCGTCGTCGCGCTGCCGCATCCGGTGTCCGTCGCCTGATCGAAGATCACGAGCTGGGGCTGGGTGTAGCTCTTCATCGTGCCGCTCCAGTAGCTGTCGAGCGAGGTCGCCGCCGCCTGCATGCGGCAATCGATGTCGCTGTTGGCCTGCGAGCCGGTGGTGCACTGGCTGAGGGGGGTGTCGGTCGCGCCGGACGTGCCGCCGGAGGTTCCTCCCAGCAGGCCGGTGAGGTCGACCCCCAGCAACTGGCCGATGAGCACGACGGCGATCAGGCCGACTCCGCCGCCGCCGATGCCGATGGCGGTGTTGCGACCGCGCTTGCTGACTCGGCCGCCCTTGATATCGGCGTCGTTGTTGAAGGTCATGAGATGACGGTACCGTCGACGGCCCGGTCAGAGGGCGGGCGGCTGCTCGCGACCGGCGGCGGCCGGATCGACGCCCATCCAGCGCGTGCCGGCGGAGCGCCCGATGATGTCGAGCAGCGCCTCGCGCAGGGCGGGCAGGTCGGGCACGTCGGGGAACAACTCCGCCTCGATCCTGCGGGCACGTCGGAACACCTCGGCGCCCGCCGGGGTGCGCTCCACCACCCGGCGTCGGCGGTCGGCGGCGTCCGAGTGGCGTTGCACGAAGCCCTCCCGCTCGAGCCGCTCGACGGTGCGCGACATCGTCTGCGCCTCGACCCGGGCCCGAACGGCCAGGTCGACCTGGGTCGAGGGTCCGTTCTCGAGCAGGTGCAGCACGATCAGCCCGGCGTGGCTGAGCCCGAGAGCGCTCAACGCGTCGAGCCACGCGTGCTCGACCATCCGCGAGGCCGTGGACAAGAGGCGGCCCGTCGGCCAGTCCCGCATCCCGTCGCTCATGCCCTTCAGGGTAGTGCTAGCGTCGTGAAGGTCAGCCGGCTTACTAATTCGACGCCGGACGAGGGAGAGTTCATGACCGCCGCCAGCCCTGCGAGCATCGCGCCGGATCGCCGCCGTTGGATCGGACTGGTGGTGATCAGCATCTCGGTCGCGCTGATCATCGTCGACTCCACCATCGTCAACGTCGCGATCCCCTCGGTCGTCAAGGAGCTCGACATCACCTCCACCCAGGTGCAATGGGTGCAAGAGAGCTACACCCTGGTGTTCGCGGCACTCCTGCTGGTGTGGGGCACCCTCGCCGATCGCTTCGGCAGGCGCCGGCTGCTCATCATCGGCCTGGCCCTGTTCGGGCTCGCCAGCATCGCGGCCGCGCTGGCGCCCACCGGCGATCTGCTCATCGCCGCGCGCGTGGTGCAGGGCGTCGGCGGCGCCATGCTGCTGCCGACCACCCTCTCGCTGATCAACGCGACCTTCGTCGGGCGTGAGCGCGGGGTCGCCTTCGCGGTGTGGGGATCCACGATCGGCGGCATGGCCGCCGTCGGGCCGCTGCTCGGCGGGTGGCTCACCACCTACTTCTCGTGGCGCTGGGCCTTCGGGATCAACGTGCCCCTCGGCATCCTGCTCATCATCGGCGCGCTCGCCTTCGTGGCCGAGTCGAAGGCGCCGCAGCCGGGGAGCGTGGACATCGTCGGCGCCGCGCTCTCGGTCGTTCTGTTCGCCTCGCTCGTCTTCGGCCTGATCGAGGGCCGGACCTACGGCTGGTGGCTCAGCGACACGCCTCCGTCGTTCTGGAAGCTCGACGTCTCGCCGATCCCGTTCGCGTTCGCGATCACGCTGATCGCGTTGATCGCGTTCGTCGCGTGGGGGGTCCATCGGCAGCGCGTCGGCAAGAGCACCCTCATCGCCTTCTCGCTGTTCCGGATCGGGTCGTTCCGCAACGGCAACCTCGCGGCGATGGTCGTCTCACTCGGCGAGTTCGGCATCATCCTGTCGCTCCCCCTCTGGTTGCAGAACGTGCTCGGCTACGACGCGCTGCAGACCGGTTTCGTGCTCCTGGCGCTCGCCCTCGGCTCGTTCACGGCGTCCGGATTCGCGGGCGCGTTCAGCGGGCGGATCGCGCCGGTCCAGATCGTGCGGGTCGGCATCGCCCTCGAGATCATCGGGCTGGTGATCACTGCGCTCGTCATCTCGACCAGCACCCCGTGGTGGGCGATCGCCGGCGGCCTGTTCGTCTACGGCATGGGCGTCGGCCTGGCGACGGCGCAGCTGACCGGAGTCGTGCTCGTCGACGTGCCCCTCGAGCAGAGCGGCGCCGCCTCGGGCACGCAGTCCACCGCCCGGCAGGTCGGGTCGGCCCTCGGCATCGCGATCCTTGGAACCATCCTGTTCAGCACCCTCGGCACGCAGTTCGCCGACAAGCTGCCGTCGACCATCCCCACTGCCGCGCAGACCCAGCTGGTGGATGCCGTGGTCAGCAGCGCGGGCGGCGCGATCCCCGGCCTGGTTGCGGCGCAACCAGCCGTCGGCAAGCTGGCCAAGCAGGCGTTCAGCGACGCCACCCAGGTCTCGGCGTTCTCGGCGGCGGGGTTCCTGGCCCTGGGGCTCCTGGCCACGATCTCTCTGGGATCGGGGCGGAAGCGCGAAGAGGCCGGCGAAGATCAGGCAGCCGCCGACGCCTCCGCGACGACACCCAGCACGCCCGCGCCGTAGCTTTCGAGCTTCTTCTCGCCGACCCCCGAGATCGTGCCGAGCTGCTCGAGAGATGACGGTCTGGTGAGCGCGATGCCCCGCAGCGTCGCGTCGCCGAACACGATGTACGCCGGAACGCCCTGCTCGCGGGCCACGCCCGCGCGCCACTCGCGCAGGCGCTCGAAGAGCGGGCGCGCCTCGGCGGGCAGCTCGACGCCGGGCTTCGACCTGGCGGCCCTCGTCGGCCTGGCCGTCTCGCGCCGCAGCAGCACCGTGCGCGATCCGTCGAGCACCGATGTCGACGCCTCGGTGATCACCAGCGTGCCGTAGCCATCGGCGGCGACCCCGAGCAGGCCCTGAGCGAGCAACTGCCGAACGACCCCGCGCCATTCCTGCTCGCTGAGCTCCGTGCCGATGCCGAAGGTGGTCAGCTCGGCGTGCGACTGGCTGCGCACCCGCTCGGTCTCGCGGCCGAGCAGGATGTCGATGAGGTGCCCGGCCCCGAAGCGCTGGTGACGCTCGCGCCACAGTCGCACCACGGTCGAGAGCAGCTTCTGCGCGGGGACCGTGCCGTCCCACGACTCGGGCGGCGACAGACAGGTGTCGCAGTTGCCGCACGCCCTCGACGGCTGCCCGAAGTAGTTCAGCAGCTGAACCCGGCGGCACTCGATCGTCTCGCAGAGGGCCAGCATCGCGTCGAGGTGGGCCGAGAGCTTGCGACGGTGCGCGAGGTCGCCCTCGCTCTCGTCGATCATGCGGCGCTGCTGCACCACGTCGTGCAGGCCGTAGGCGAGCCAGGCCGTCGAGGGCAGCCCGTCTCGGCCGGCGCGGCCGGTCTCTTGGTAATAGCCCTCGACGCTCTTGGGCAGGTCGAGGTGGGCGACGAAGCGCACGTCCGGCTTGTCGATGCCCATGCCGAAGGCGATCGTCGCCACCATCACGACGCCGTCTTCTCGCAAGAACCGCGACTGGTTGCGGGCGCGCGTGGCCGCGTCGAGACCGGCGTGGTACGGCAGCGCCGCGATGCCCTCGGCGACCAGGGCATCTGCCGTCTTCTCGACCGACGCTCTCGACAGGCAGTAGACGATGCCCGCCTCGCCGGGATGCTCGGTGCGGATCAGCTGCAGCAGTTGCGCGAGCGGCTGCGCCTTCGGCTCGATGCGGTACTGGATGTTCGGCCGGTCGAAGCTCGAGACGAACAGTTCGGCGTCGCCCAACTCCAACCGCGCGGCGATCTCGTTGCGCGTCTGATCGGTAGCGGTCGCTGTGAGGGCGACGCGGGGTACGGCGGGCCACCGCTCATGCAGGATCGAAAGCGCCAGATAGTCGGGCCGGAAGTCGTGCCCCCACTGCGCGACGCAGTGCGCCTCGTCGATCGCGAACAGTGAGATCGTGGCTCGGTCGAGGAGGTCGAGCGTCGAACTCAGCTTGAGCCGCTCGGGAGCGAGGTAGACGAGGTCGAGCTCCCCGGCGAGCAGGGCGGCCTCGACTCGACGGCGCTCCTCGGCGTCTTGCGTCGAGTTGAGGAACGCGGCGCGCACGCCGACGGCGGACAGCGCATCCACCTGGTCGTGCATCAGGGCGATGAGCGGCGAGATGACGACGCCCGTGCCCGACCGCACGAGGGCCGGGATCTGGTAGCAGAGCGACTTGCCGCCGCCGGTCGGCATCAGAACCAGGGCGTCGCCGCCCTCGATGACGCGCTGGACGATGGCGGCCTGCTGCCCGCGGAACGCCTCGTAGCCGAAGACCCTGTGCAGGATCTCGAGGGCGGCAGAGGCGGGGGCGACCATGCCGTCCAGCGTACGGGGCGGGGCCGACGGCCCACGAGCTGTCTGCCCCCCGCTCGGGTGGCCCCCCAAAGCGTGCTTTTGTGGGGGAGAAGAAGGCCGATAACTTGGGCCTCGGCAACAGGAGATCTCCGGGGGGAGAATCTCGTGGCGTCGCCCGCTTCTGGGGGGAAGCGTGCGACGCGCCCTCTTCGCAGCTCTCATCGCTGCGAGCGCTCATCGACGTTCTCAGCCGTCGATGACTGCGCGCCGGAGCTTCCGCAGAGACGCCAGAGGGCGACCACCCGACCGGTGTCGCCCTCTTCGAATGCTCTGATCTGCATCCGTCAACGCTCGGTGCTAGCGGTTGGCCAGCTCCTCGATGAACGCGTCACCCGGGACGACGCTGGTCCACTGCGCCTCGATCTCGGCGCGGGCCAGCAACTCTTCGGTGCGGCGACGGCGACTGCGCGGCACGAGGGTCACGACGGTGCCCTCCTTGCCGGCGCGGCCGGTCCGGCCCGAGCGGTGCAGGTAGGCCTTGTACTCATCGGGCGCATCGGCCTGGATCACCAGGGCGATGTCATCGACGTGGATGCCACGTGCCGCAACATCCGTCGCCACCATCACGTCGACGCGACCACTGGTGAACTTCTCGAGGGCCCGGGTGCGGCGCGACTGGTTCAGGTCGCCGTGGATGCTCTCGGCGCGGATGCCCGCGTCGTCGAGCAGATCGGCCAACTGCTCGGCGAAGGCGCGGGTGCGCGCGAAGACCAGCTTCTTACCGGGACCCGAGGCCAGTTCGATCAGCACCTGCTGCTTGTCGCGCTGGTCGAGCAGCAGCACCTGGTGGTCGATCGTCGAACTGGCCTGGTCTTCGCCCTCGACCTCGAACACCGCGGGGTCGACGAGGTAGCGCTCGACGATGTCGGCGACGCCCTTGTCGAGGGTCGCCGAGAACAGCAGCTTCTGACCGCCCTCGGCCGTGCGGTCGAGGATCTCTTGCACCGGCTCGGCAAAACCGAGCTCGCACATGTGGTCGGCCTCGTCGAGCACCGTGATGATGGTCTTCGAGAGATCGAGCTTGCCCTGGGCGGCGAGGTCGCCCACGCGGCCGGGGGTGCCGATCACGATGTCGACGCCGCGCTGCAGCGCGCCGAGCTGACGGGCGTACGGGACGCCGCCGTAGACCTGCGTCGTGAACAGTCCGACGCTCTGGGCGATCGGCTGGACCGTACGGTCGATCTGCAGGGCCAGCTCGCGGGTCGGCGCGAGGATCAGCGCACGCGGGGCGCGGCCGAACTCGCGGCGCGTGCCCTTGGCAGCTCCGGCGCTCATCGCGAGCAGGCGTTCGACGAGCGGGGCGCCGAAGGCGATGGTCTTGCCGGAGCCGGTGCGGCCGCGGCCGAGCACGTCCTTGCCCGCGAGAACATCCGGGATCGTGGCGGCCTGGATCGGGAACGGCGAGTCCGCCCCGAGCTCGGCGAGCACGCGGACGATGTTCTGGCCGAGGCCGAGGTCGCCGAAGGTGATGCCGTCGAGCTCTCCGGCCGTGACGGCCTGCGCCGTCAGGCGCTCGAGCACGACGTCGTCGTGCTGCACACGGGGAGCGGCATCGCGACGGTCGTCGTGGTCACGGCGGGGCGCACGGTCGTCACGGTCAAATGAGCGCGCCGGGCGCGCGTCGCGGTCGAAGCTGCGGGCCGGACGGTCAGACCGGTCGGCGCGGTCGGTTCCGAACGAACGCTGCGGGCGATCGTTGCCGAAGGTGCGTGCGGGACGCTCGGTGCGATCGGCCGAACGATCGAAGGTGCGTGCCGGACGGTCGTCGTTCGAGCGTGCGGGCCGGGCGTCGCGGTCCCAGCTCTTGGCCGGGCGCTCGGTGCGCGCAGCCGGACGAGAGTCGCGGTCGTAGCTGCGAGCGGGGCGGTCGTCGTCGCGGCGGGCGGGGCGTTCGAACTCGCGTGACGTCCGCCGGGGGGCGGCAGAACGGGTCGGTCGGCCATCGTATGCGCGTTTCGGCTCCCAGTTCGGGCGACCATCGGCCGAGCGCTCGACGCGCTCGCGACCGACGCGGGCCGAGTTCGAGGCGCCGGTGGCCGACGCTCCGCGCGGGCGCTGCTCGCTGTGGCCGCGGGCGGCGCGCTCGTCAGAACTCCAGCGCTTCTTGGGCTCGCGCTCGGCGGATGCGACCTCGTCGGCGCGGTAGCCGCGGTGCTTGGGGCTGATGCTGCCCTTGCGCACGGCTTCGGCAGACGACGCGCGAGTGGGGCGGGAGGCGCGCGCGGGCGCGGCCTTCTTGTTGATGGGCATGGTGATGTCTTCCGGTGTTCTGTACAGAGTGCGCAGCGCAACTCTGCTGCCGTGAGTGGGACTCACACGAGCAGACCTCGCGCCGCGAGAACCCGGGCGATACTGACCGGGGCCGTTTTCCTGAATGGATTCCTCATCAACGGATGCGCTGATGATCCGGCCCGCACGACTGACAGTGGTGCAATCGGGGCCAGCGTGACTGACGCAGTCCCCGTGATGTGTCGTGAGCCGACCTCCCGAGACTAGTCGACGGCGACGGTTTCCGCAGCAACCGCCGCGGAATCCGCGGGGATCGGGTGGGCCCGCCGGTTCCGAGCACTGCGCACCAGCCACACGATCAGTGCCGCGATCAGCAGCACAGCGCCGACTACGACCCCCGGTCCGCCGAGGGCGGCCGGGAGCGAGGTCCGCGCCAGTCCGGTGACGGCGGCGACGGTGGTCAGCGCGACTCCCGCGGCGAGGAGCAGGCCCCCGACGATCGCCAGCGCACGCGTCGCGAGCGAGCGAGCCAGCTTCGGGTAGCGCGCCCGCCGCTCGGCCGCGCCCTCGACCAGGTAGTACAGCACGGGCAGCACGAGCAGGGTCAGCAGCGTCGACGACACCAGGCCGCCGATGACGATGATCGCCAGCGGCTGCGAGATGAACCCGCCGTGCCCGGTGATGCCGAGGCCGAGCGGCAGCAGGGCGCCGATCGTCGCCAGCGCAGTCATCAGGATGGGCCGAAGTCGCCGCGACGCCCCGTGCACGATCGCGTCGCCCACCGTGAGACCTCGGGTGCGGTACTGGTTGATCAGATCCACCAGCACGATGGCGTTCGTGACCACGATGCCCACCAGCATCAGCACACCGATGATCGACGCGACACCGAGGGGAACGCCCGAGATGAGCTGCAGCGCGATGGCACCGGTCGCCGCGAACGGGATCGACACGAGCAGCAACAACGGCTGCCTCAGGCTCTTGAAGGTCGCCACCATGACCACGTAGACGATCAGGATGGCCGCCAGCAGCGCAAGGCCGAGCTGTTGGAACGACGAGGCCTGCTGGGAGGTGACACCGCCGAGGCTGACGTTCGCGCTGGCCGGCAGCGCCGTCGAGTCGACGGCTTTCTGCACCTGCGCCGACGCGTTGCCCGTGTTGTCCGTGCCCGGCACGACGGTCAACGTGGCGCTGCGCAGCCCCTTGATCGTCGTGATGCTCGACGGCCCATTGACCGTCTTCACCGTGGCGAGATCGGTCAGGGGCACCACCCCGCGCGGGGTCGGGATCTTGAATGCCTCGAGCTCCGCCTGCGTGGTGGGCTTGTCGGGGTTGTCGACGTAGATCGACAGCGTCTTCTCGTCGATCACGATCGTGCCGGTGGCGCTGGGGTTCATCGCCTGGGTCACGATCGATCCGACCTGCAGTTCGGTCAGGCCATCCGCCGCAGCTTTGGCGCGGTCGACCTGCACGGCGAGATAGGGCAGAGACGCCGAGAGGTTGCTGGTCGCCTGGGAGACGACCGACAGCTTGTCGACCTTGGCCAGGATCGCATCGCTGGCCTTGCGAAGGTCGGCGTCGCTCCCCGCGGTGATGTCGACTTCGATGTTCGACGACGCGAAGCCGCCTTGCGCGGCCTGCACCTTGATGTCGCCCTCGCCCGTGATGGTCTTGAGCTTCTGGGTGATGGTGTTCTGCAGGGCGGCCTGGTCGGCGTTGGGATCGGTGGTCAGCGAGAATGTCGTCGACCCTCCGCCCGAGAACGCGGCCCGCAGCGAACTGCCGCCGGATCCGATCGTGACCAACACGGTCTTGACGCCCTTGATGTCGAGCAGAGTGGTCTCGACCACCTTCGACGCGGCGTTCTGCGCCTCCAGGCTGCTGCCCAGCGGCAGGGTCTGGGTCACCGTGAGGGTGTTCTGCCCGCTGTTGCCGATGAAGTTCGTCTTGAGCCCGGACGCGGCCAAACCGCTCCCGGCAAGGATCAGGAGCGCCGCGACGAGCACGATCGCGGGGAACTTGAGCGTCCACCGGATCACCGGCAGGTAGACCCGCTGCAGCCGGGTCGGCGTCGCGAGCTCGTCGCGCTCCGCGGCATCCGGTGTCGGCTCGCCCTCCGCGTGCTTGTGCACCGTCTTGCGGTTGCCGAGGAACCAGTACGCGAGCACCGGGACGATGGTCAACGACACGAAGAGCGACGACAGCAGCGCGATCGTCACCGTGAGCGCGAAGGGCCGGAACAGCTCGCCCGTGATGTCGCCGACGAAGGCCACCGGCAGGAACACCGCGACCGTGGTCACCGTCGACGCCGTGACGGCAACGGCCACCTCGCGCACCGCGGCCTTGATGGCGACCAGCTTGTCTTCGCCCAGGCCGATGTGCCGCTTGATGTTCTCGGTCACGACGATCGAGTCGTCGACCACGCGGCCGATCGCGATCGTGAGGGCGGCCAGGGTGATGACGTTGAGCGAGTAGTTGGCCGCGGTCATCCCGAGGAAGGTCAGGAGCACCGAGACCGGGATCGACACGGCCGTCACCAGTGTGGTGCGCACCGAGAAGAGGAAGAGGAAGATCACGATCACGGCGAAGAGCAGCCCGAGCAGGCCCTCCTCGGCCAGGCTGTTGATCGACGTGGTGATCGACGGAGCCTGATCCGAGACCACGGTGAATGTGGTGTTACCGCCGAGTTGCTTCTCGAGGGCGGGGATGTCGTCGCGCACGACCTTCGAGACGGCGACCGTGTTGCCCGCCGCCGTCTTGGTGATGTTGAGCGAGATCGCCGGTTTGCCGTTGACGCTCGAGTAGCCGTTCACCGGATCGTCGACCAAGGCGACCTTCGCCAGGTCGCCGATGGTCGGCGGCGTGGCCAGGCGCCCGCCGAGAACGGGCAGGCCGGCGATCTCGTCGGTCGACGTGAGCTTGTCGCCCGACTGGACGGTGAGCGTCTTGCCGTTCTCGGTGATCGATCCGCTGGCGAGCAGGGTGCCGTTCGCCGCGAGGGCCGACTTGATCGACTGGATGGTGAGGCCGTCGGCGGCAAGCGTTGCGTCGTCCGGCGTGATCGTCACCCGCTGGGTCGCCGCGCCGAGCAGCGTCACGTCGCTCACCCCGTCGAGCTGCTTGAGGTCGGTGACCGTCAGGCTCGAGAGCTTGGACGCGAGAGTATGCGGATCGAGGTCGCTGGTGACGGCCAGCTGGATGACCGGGAAGTCGCTGAGGCTGAAGGTGATCACCTGGGGAGTGACCCCGTTCGGCAGGGTGTTCGACAGCCGGTCGAGAGCCAGCTGCACCTTCTGCTCGGCGGTGGCGATGTTCGTGCCGTAGGTGAACGAGGCGGTCACGATCGACGCCGCGGTGTTCGAGGTGGCGGTCGTCGAGTCCAGGTTCTCGATGCCCTGCACCGCGCTCTCGATCGGCGTCGAGACGTCTTTGCTCACCACATCGGGCGAGGCGCCCGGGTAGCTCGTCACGATGTAGACCGACGGCAGCGAGAGCGAGGGGATGAGCTCCTGCTTGAAGAGCGTCAGCGAGATGCCGCCGAACACCGCGACCACGATCGTGATCAGGGCGATGAGTGCGCGGTTGCGCAGGCTGAAAACGGACAGCAGATGCACGAGCGGGTTCTCCTGGGTCATCCTGATCCGCGTGGGCGCGGGCGTCGTGTGGCGCGCACGCCGCTGTGCACTCCCGCAAGTATTCCAAGCCGGTTCTGGCGCAGAGTACTCCTGCGGGATGAAAATCCCGCCGACAGGGTGGCGCTCAGACCACCTCGGCGAGGTCCTCCTGGCCCAGAGCGATCGGATGCCGCGTCACGCCGCTCCACGCGGCGGCCAGGGCATCGACGGCCCGGTCGATGAGCTCGGGCGGATGACTGAACGGCACGCGCAGGAATCGCTCGAAGACGCCGTTCATCCCGAACCGCGGACCGGCGGCGATCACGAGCCCCTCGTTGCGAGCCGCGAGTGCGAGCTGCGAACTGAGCGGGGCGCCGATGTTGATCCACAGGGTGAGCCCGCCATCCGGCTCGGGAAGCTCCCACGTCGGCAGCCGATCGCGCAGACGCGAGAGCAGGTGGTCGCGGCCGGCGCGCAGGTAGGCACGGCGCTCGGCCAGGATCCGGTCGTATTCGCCGAGGAGTTCGAGCACCACGAGCTGGTCGAGAATGGGCGTGCCGAGGTCGCTCGAGTAGCGCACCCGCGCGATGCGCTGGATCAGCTCGTGGTCGGTGCGGATCCACCCCAGACGCAGCCCGCCCCACACGCTCTTGCCGACCGAGCCGATCGTGACGATCCGCGCGGCGGCCGAGGCGGACGCCGACGCCGCGAAAGGCCGGCTGAGCGGCGCATCGGCGCGCAGGTCGCGGAACCCGAGTTCGCCCATCGTCTCGTCGGCGATCAACGTCGTGCCCTGCAGCGCGGCGAGCGCCGCCACGCGCTCGCGCTGCTCGGCCGGCATCGAGCGCCCGGTGGGATTCTGGAAGTCGGGCATCAGATAGCCGAGCGTGGGGCTGGTGCGCTGGATGGCCTGCTCGAGACCGGCTTCGTCCCAGCCCTCGTCGGTGGTGACCGCGACCGGAACCAGCCGCGCCCCGTGTGCCCGCAGTGACTCGGAGGCGTGCGGGTAGGTGGGCGACTCGACGAGGGCGCGATCCCCGCGCGAGAGAAGGGTGCGCGCCACCAGGCCGATCGCGTGCTGGGCGCCGACCGTGATCATCAGCTGGTCGGCATCCGTCGGCAGCCCGCGCGCCGTGTAGCGGTCGGCCAGTGCCTGACGCACGGCGCGCAGTCCGAGCGGATCGAACCCGGACTCGCCCAGATAGGAGGGCAGCAGTGCGGCCGCCCGCTCGGCCGCCGCGGTCACGTGGGGCACCGCGGGCAGCGTGGCCCTGCTGAAGTCGAGGAACTCGGGCGGGGCGATCGGGTCATGGGGCGCCGGCCCGCGCGACGGCAGGCGCACCATGCTGCCGGACCCGCGCAGGCTCTCGAGGTAGCCGGAGTCGCGCAACTCGGCGTACGCCGCCGAGATGGTGGTGCGACTCAGGTGCAGCTGGGCCGCCAGCTCGCGCTCGGCCGGCAGCCGGGTGCCCAGCGCCAGCCGCCCGTCGAGCACCAGGAGCCGGATGCGATCGGCCAGCGCGGCGTAGGCCGGCGCGGCTCCGAGTCCGCGCCAGGCGCCGAGCGCGGATGCCAATGCGCGCGCCGAAAGGGATGCCATCCGTCCACCGTAGCCCGATTGGCATCTTCACAGAAGGCCAATCTCAGGATTGTCTTCTCCTGTGACCACCCTTTCCGCGTCCCCGCCACTCATCGGCCCCCGCGCGGTCTGGGCGCGTCGGATCGCCCAACTGCTGGGCGGGCTGTTCCTCTATGGGATCGGCCTCGCGCTCATGGTCCGCGCCGGCATCGGGGTCGCGCCGTGGGATGTGCTCTCGCAGGGAATCTCACTCCGCACCGGCATCCCGTTCGGACTGGTCACCAACATCGTCGGCGCGCTGGTGCTGCTGCTCTGGATCCCGATCCGGGTGCGGGTCGGCGTCGGCACCGTCGCGAACGTGCTGCTGATCGGCACCTGCGCGCAACTCGGATTGAGCGTCATCCCGCAGCAGACGATCCCCGCGCTGCAGGCACTGGTCTTCGCCGGCGGTCTCGCTCTGGTCGCCGTCGCGACCGGGCTCTACATCGGAGCCCGCCTCGGCCCGGGGCCGCGCGACGGCCTGATGACCGGCCTGCACAGACGCACCGGGTGGCCGATCTGGATCGTGCGGACCAGCATCGAGGTCATCGTGCTCGGCGTCGGCTGGGCGCTCGGGGGCCAGTTCGGGATCGGCACCATCGCCTTCGCGCTCCTGATCGGACCGATGGTCGGCGTCACCCTGCCCCTGTTGCGCATCCCAGAAGCCGCGCCTGTCGCGAATCAGGGCGAGGAGGTGACCCCGTGACCGTCCTCCGCGCCCTGCGGCCCTGCTGGATGCCCAACCCCCGCTCGATCGCGCGCGACGCAGCGAGCACCACCGAGAGGGACGACGACCCGCGGGTGCAGGCCCGGATGGCCTTGCGCGACGCCTCGACGCCGAGATCGTCGGGCTGATCGCCTGGCCGTGCGGAGCCGGGAAAACGCCCGGCCCCCGCCCCCGCGCGTGGGAAATGCGGAGCCGGATTCCGCGGTGTACGCTGACCCCTCGTGACTGACGACACCCGGTCTCCTGAGGAGGCCCGGTCGCCCAAGCGCTGGCTGCTCGGAGACCCGCTGCCCTCCGACAAGCTGGAGGGCCAACTCCTCCCCAAGCACTTGGCGCTTCCGATCTTCGCGAGCGACCCGCTCTCGTCGGTGGCGTACGCCCCGCAGGAGTTGCTGCTCATCCTGTTCATCGGCGGGCTCTCGTTCGTGGCCTTCGCGCCGTGGGTCGCCGCCGCCGTGGTGCTGCTGCTCATCGTGGTGGTCAGCTCGTACCGGCTGCTGATCAAGGCCTACCCGAGCGGCGGCGGCGACTACGAGGTCGCCCGCAAGAACCTCGGCGAGAAGGCCGGTCTGGTCGTCGCGTCGGCCCTGCTCGTCGACTACATCATGACCGTCGCCGTGTCGGTGGCCTCGGGCGTCGACAACATCATCTCGGCGCTGCCGATGCTCAACGGCGTGCGGGTCGAGATGGCGGTGATCTTCGTCGTCATCCTGGCCGCGGTCAACCTGCGCGGGGTGCGGGAATCGAGCAAGGCCTTCGCGATCCCGACCTACCTGTTCATCGGAAGCATCGCCGTGATGATCGTGGTCGCGCTGGTGCGCACCGCTCTCGGCGACGCCCCGGTGGCCGAGACGGCGGGCTTCACCGTCAAGGGTCAGTCGCTCGCCCAGGCGGCCGTCGTGCTGCTTCTGCTGCGTGCCTTCTCGAGTGGATGCTCCGCCCTCACCGGTGTCGAGGCGATCAGCAACGGCGTGCAGGCCTTCCGCCGCCCCAAGATCCAGAACGCCCAGAAGACCCTCGTGGCCATGGGCGGAATCGCCATCGTCCTCTTCGCCGGTCTGATCACGGTGGCCCTCATCTCGGGCGTGCGCTACGTCGAGGACACCTGCAACCTGGTGGGCTTCGTTGATTGCCACACGGCGCCGCAGCGCAGCGTGATCGCTCAGATCGCGGCATCCGTGTTCGGCAACAACAGCGTGCCGTTCTTCATCATTCAGGCCGCCACCGCGCTGGTGCTGCTGCTCGCCGCAAATACGGCGTTCAACGGCTTCCCGCTGCTCGGATCGGTGCTGGCCACCGACCGCTACGCCCCGAAATCCCTGGCCACCCGCGGTGACCGACTGATCTACTCCAATGGGGTTCTGGCCCTGGCGGCCACGGCCGTCGTCATCCTGGTGGTCTTCCGGGCCAACGTCACGTCGCTCATCCAGCTCTACATCATCGGCGTCTTCGTCTCGTTCACCCTCGGCCAGACCGGGATGATCCGGCATTGGCTGCGGCTGCTTCGCGAGGGCGGAGGCGAGCTGAGGCGCGCGCAGGTGCGCACCTACCTGGTGATCAACAGCTTCGGCGCGTTCATGACGTTCTCGGTGCTGGTCATCGTGACCATCACCAAGTTCACCCACGGCGCGTACATCGTCTTCATCATCATGCCGATCCTGTTCACCCTGATGCTCGGGGTGAACCGGTACTACCGGGATGTCGACAAAGAGATCGAGGCCGACAACACGACGCGCTTCGGGGCTCAGGGCGATCACGCGGTGGTCCTGGTGGGCAAGCTGAACAAGCCGGTGCTCAAGGCGCTCGACTACGCGATCGCCGCCCGGCACGAGACCATCGAGGCGATCCACGTCTCGATCGACGACGCGGCAACCGAAGAGCTCGAGCGGCAGTGGGGCGAGCACAACATCAAGATCCCGTTGCGGGTGCTCGAGTCTCCCTACCGCGACATCAGCGTGCCACTGATCAAGTACATCAAGGCCTGCCGCGTCGACCGCGGCTCCGAGGTGGTGACGGTCTACACGCCGCAGTTCATCGTCGGGCACTGGTGGGAGTACCTGCTGCACAACCACAAGGCGCGGCGCATCCGCCACAAGCTCATGCTCGTGCACGGCGTGATGATCGTGCTCGTGCCGTGGCTGCTCGACTCGTCCGACCTGATCTACGGGCGCCGCTCCCGGCCGCTGCCCGGTCAGGACCGCCGCGGCGAGCCGCGGCGTCCCGTGCAGCGGCGCGCCATGCCGCCCGCCGACCTGCGGGCGGCACGCGAGGCCGCCCGCGCCGCGCGCCGCGGCGATCCGATGCGCACGCCGACGAAGAGCTCCGCCGAGAAGGCCGGGGCCAAGCAGTCGGCGGCTCCGGGCGACACGCAGAAGGTCGGAGCGGCGGCGGGCAAGTCGCCCGCGGCCAGCACCGCGACGACCACGAAGCCGACCGCACAGGGATGACGCTGGTCGCGGTCGTCCTCGGCGGCATCCTCGGCACCGGCCTGCGGCTGACCATCGACCAGCTCGTCGCCCCGGAGAGCGCCTTCCCCTGGGCGACCCTGCTCGTCAACCTGGTCGGATCGCTGGTGCTGGGCTTCCTCGTCGCGAAGGTCTGGCCGTCGGCTCCGGCCTGGCTGCGAGCCGGGCTGGGCACCGGGCTGCTCGGGTCGTTCACCACCTTCTCGGCGGTGATCGTGGCCCTGCTGACGCTCACCTCGGCCGGAATGACGCTGCTCGCCATCGTGTATCTCGTCGTCACCCTGCTTCTCGGCTGGGCGGCGGCGCTGCTGGGCATTCGGCTGGGCGTGCGCGCGCCGGCCGATCCGCCGATCGGAGCGGACGAGTGAGCGCGCTCGTCGTGGCCATCGCCCTGGTGGCCGGCGCGATCGGTGCGCTGCTGCGCTACGCCACGACCAGACTGTTCGCGCGATGGAACGACGAACTGCCCTGGGCAGT
>DASTNC010000039.1:0-35928 GCA_035721225.1 Pseudolysinimonas sp. | reverse complement strand
GGTGGTCGCCGCGATCATCCTCATCGCGGGCGGAGTGATCCAGAACTTCGCCGGGTTCCAGCACGTGACCACCATCACCGGATCGACGGCGACCATCCCCGGCGGCCCGGTGGCCTGCCAGGAGGTGATCAAGGAACTGGGCACCAACGGGGGCGGGTTCTACAACGTCAACTCCGCCCACCCGTTCGAGAACCCGAACGCATGGACCAACCTGTTCGAGATCTTCCTCCTGCTGGTGATTCCGTTCAGCCTGCCGCGCACCTTCGGCAAGATGGTCGGCGATCGCCGTCAGGGCATCGCGATCGTGGCCACCATGGCGATCTTCTGGCTGGCCTCGAACCTGCTGCTCGCCTGGGCGGAGCTCAGCGCATCCGGAACCGTTCCGCAGCTGGCCGGCGGCGCCATGGAGGGCAAGGAGGACCGCTTCGGGATCGTCGCCTCGACGATCTTCGGATCGTCGACCACTCTCACCTCGACCGGCGCCGTCAACTCGATGCACGACAGCTATACGGCGCTGGGCGGCGCGGTGACCCTCCTGGACATGATGCTCGGCGAGGTCGCGCCCGGCGGCGTCGGCGCGGGGCTGTACGGCATCCTGATGCTCGCCGTCATCGCCGTGTTCGTGGCCGGATTGATGGTCGGGCGCACGCCGGAGTTCCTGGGCAAGAAGATCGGGCCGCGCGAGATGAAGCTCGCGAGCCTCTACATCCTGGCGACACCGGCCCTGGTGCTCCTCGGTACCGGGCTGAGCTTCGCCATCCCCGCGGTGCGGGCCGATCTCGAGAAGACGTCGATCTGGAACCCCGGTTCGCACGGTTTCAGCGAGGTTCTCTACGCCTTCACCTCGGCCGCGAACAACAACGGGTCGGCGTTCGCCGGCATCACCGCCAACACCGTCTGGCTGAACACGGCCCTCGGCGTCGTCATGTTCCTCGGGCGCTTCGTGCCGATCGTGTTCGTTCTGGCCCTCGCCGGATCGCTCGCCCTGCAGGACAAGGTCCCGGTCACCGCGGGGACCCTGCCGACACACCGTCCCCAGTTCGTCGGACTGCTGATCGGCACGACCCTGCTGGTCACCGCACTCACCTATTTCCCCGTACTCGCGCTGGGTCCCCTGGCGGAAGGGCTGAAGTAACCATGACCACGCTCACTCCGGTGAAGATCCCGTCCCCGGCGCGCGCACCGCGGACGGGAGCCCTGTCGCGAAGCCTTCTGGCCGAGGCGCTGCCCGGCACGTTCCGCAAGCTCGACCCGCGGCTGATGTGGCGCAACCCCGTCATGTTCGTGGTCGAAGTGGGAGCCCTGCTCACCACCGCGTACGCGATCGCCGAGCCGTTCCTGGGCGACCAGAGCGCCGGCGCAAGCCGGCTGGCGCCGAGCTTCAGCGCCGGCATCGCGGTCTGGCTGTGGATCACGGTGCTGTTCGCCAACCTCGCCGAAGCGGTGGCCGAGGGCCGCGGCAAGGCGCAGGCCCAGTCGCTGCGGGCGACCCGCACCTCCACGCTCGCCCACCGCGTGGTCGGCTACGACGAGAAGGGCGATCCGGATGCGCTGAAGGCCGCATCCACCGACGTCGCGTCGGCCGAGCTGCGGCTGGGCGACATCGTGATCGTCACGGCCGGTGAGGTGATCCCCGGCGACGGCGACATCATCGCCGGCATCGCGAGCGTCGACGAGTCGGCCATCACAGGCGAATCCGCACCCGTGGTGCGCGAGCACGGCGGCGACCGCAGTGCCGTCACCGGCGGCACCCGGGTGCTCAGCGACCGGATCATCGTGACGATCACCTCGAAGCCCGGCGAGACCTTCGTCGACAGGATGATCCGTCTGGTCGAGGGGGCGTCGCGTCAGAAGACCCCGAACGAGATCGCGCTGAACATCCTGCTCGCCAGCCTGACCATCGTCTTCCTGGTCGTCGTGCTCACGCTGAACCCGATGGCCGCGTACATCGGCGGGACCACGACCCTCGTGATCCTGATCGCGTTGCTGGTGTGCCTCATCCCGACCACCATCGGTGCGCTGCTCAGCGCGATCGGCATCGCCGGCATGGACCGCCTGGTGCAGCACAACGTGCTCGCCATGTCGGGCCGCGCGGTCGAGGCTGCGGGTGACGTCACCACCCTGCTGCTCGACAAAACGGGCACCATCACCTATGGCAACCGCCAGGCCTCCGAGTTCGTGACGGTCGGGACGACCTCCGCGGCCGAGCTGGCGGATGTGGCCAGGCTGTCATCGCTCGCCGACCCGACCCCCGAAGGAACCTCGGTGGTGACGCTCGCCGGCGGCCCGGTGAAGATCCCGGCGAAGGCCGAGTTCGTGCCGTTCACCGCGCAGACCCGGATGAGCGGCCTCGACCTGGCAGACGGATCGCAGGTGCGCAAGGGCGCAGCATCCATGGTCGCGCAGTGGGTGGGCACGGTCCCCGCCCCCGTGCAGAAGCAACTGGATGACGCGGTCACCGCCATCTCGCAGTCCGGCGGCACCCCGCTCGTCGTCGCCAGCAAAGACACGAAGGGCGTCGGCACGGTGCTCGGCGTCATCCACTTGAAGGATGTCGTCAAGGCCGGCTTGAGCGAGCGCTTCGCCGAGCTGCGCGCCATGGGCATCAAGACCGTGATGATCACCGGTGACAACCCGCTCACGGCGAAGGCCATCGCCGAAGAGGCGGGCGTCGACGACTTCCTCGCCGAGGCCACCCCCGAAGACAAGATGGCCTTCATCAAGAAGGAGCAGGAGGGCGGCAACCTCGTCGCGATGACCGGCGACGGCACGAACGACGCCCCCGCGCTCGCGCAGGCGGACGTCGGCGTCGCCATGAACACCGGCCCCTCGGCCGCGAAGGAGGCCGGCAACATGGTCGACCTCGACTCCGACCCGACCAAGCTGATCGACATCGTGCGGATCGGCAAGCAGCTGCTCATCACCCGCGGGTCGCTGACCACCTTCTCGATCGCCAACGACGTCGCGAAGTACTTCGCGATCATCCCGGCCATGTTCGCCGGTGTGTTCCCCGGGCTGGCCGTGCTGAACATCATGGGCCTGCACTCGCCGGCTTCTGCGATTCTGTCGGCGATCATCTTCAATGCGCTGGTGATCGCGGCGCTCATCCCGCTGGCGCTCCGCGGCGTCAACTACCGACCGCGGCCGGCCGCCAGCATTCTCAGTCGGAATCTGCTGATCTACGGCCTCGGCGGCATCATCGCGCCGTTCATCGGCATCAAGATCATCGACCTCATCGTCACGCTCATTCCGGGTTTCTAGACCGGCCAGGAGAAAGGAACAGTCGTGAAGCTCTCCCGTCAAGCGTGGGTGTCGATCCGCGCCATGATCGTCTTCACCGTGGTGCTCGGCATGCTCTACCCCGCGGTGATCTGGGTGGCCGGGCTCGCCATGCCCGCGCAGTCCAACGGCTCGCTCGTGCGCCAGAACGGGCAGGTGGTGGGGTCGTCGCTCATCGGCCAGTCGTTCACCGACGAGAAGGGCAACGCGCTGCCTGAGTGGTTCCAGTCGCGGCCGTCCGCCGCGGGTGCCGGGTACGACGGTTCCGCGTCGAGCGGATCGAACGACGGCCCCGAGAACAAGAACCTGATCTCGGCCATCACGCAGCGCCAGGCCGCCATCGAGAAGATCGACGGCGTGACCGTCGACCGGATCCCGGCGGATGCCGTCACCGCATCCGCATCCGGCCTCGACCCCGATATCAGCCAGGCCTACGCGCTGATCCAGGTGGACCGCGTCGCCCGGGCCCGCGGCCTTTCGACCGACCTGGTGCGAGCGCTGGTCGAGAAGCACGTCGACGGCCGGCCGCTCGGGTACCTCGGCGAGCCCACAGTCAACGTGCTGCAGCTGAACATCGCTCTCGCGGCGCTGAAACCCTGAGCCGGCCGACACCGGATACGCGAGACTGAGGCTCATGACGAAGGGTCGCCTGCGGGTGATGCTCGGCGCCGCCCCCGGCGTCGGAAAGACCTACTCAATGCTCGAAGAAGGCAGGCGCCTGCACGATGACGGCAAGGACGTTGTCGTCGCGGTCGTCGAGACCCACGGACGCGCGGCCACGTCGGCATTGACCGAGGGTCTCGAGACCATCCCGAGGCGCACGGTCGAGCATCGCGGGGTGACCCTCGACGACATGGACCTGGATGCGGTCATCGCCCGGCATCCCGACATCGCCCTGGTCGACGAACTGGCCCACACCAACGCGCCCGGTTCGCTGCACCCGAAGCGCTGGGAGGATGTGCGGGCCATTCTCGACGCGGGGATCAACGTCATCTCGACGGTCAACATCCAGCACATCGAGTCGCTGAACGACGTCGTGCAGCAGATCACCGGAGTGCCGCAGCGCGAGACCATCCCCGATTCGGTGCTGAGAAGCGCCGATCAGATCGAGCTGATCGACCTCACACCCCAATCGCTGCGCGACCGGCTTTCGCAAGGGCTGGTGTACCCGGCGGCCCGAGTCGATGCGGCGCTCAGCAACTACTTCCGGCTCGGCAACCTGACGGCGCTGCGCGAACTGGCGCTGCTCTGGCTGGCCGACGAGGTGGACACCGCTCTGCGGGCCTACCGCGAAGAGCACGGGATCAAGACGTCGTGGGAAGCCAGGGAGCGCATCGTGGTGGCGCTGACGGGCGGTCCGGAGGGAGACACGCTGATTCGCCGAGGCGCGCGCATCGCGCAGCGCTCGGGCGGCGGGCAGTTGTTCGCCGTGCACGTGACGAGCCCGGACGGGCTCGCCGGGCCCGATACCGACATCCTGGGTGCGCAACGCAGGCTCGTCGAGACCCTCGGGGGCAGCTTCCATCAGCTGGTGGCCGAGCAGGTCCCCTCGGCTCTCGTGGATTTCGCGCGCAGCGTCAACGCAACCCAGCTGGTCATCGGGGTGAGCCGCCGCAGCCGGCTCCAGACCTTCTTCGGCGGCGCGGGCACCTCGTCGAACGTGATCCGTCTCTCGGGCGACATCGACGTGCACATCGTGTCGCACTCCGAGGCGGGCAAACTGCAGCTGCCGTCCGTGGGCGGAGCGCTCTCGGTGCGGCGGCGCATTGTCGGACTCGTGGTCGCGGTGGCGGCGCTGCCGTTGCTGACCTACCTGCTGTCGCTGTTCCGCAGTGCCCAGTCGCTGCCGACGGACGTGCTGATGTTCCAGCTGCTGATCGTGGTCGTCGCCCTGGTCGGCGGCATCTGGCCGGCGCTCCTCTCGGCGGTCGTCGCCGGATTCCTGCTCGACTTCTACTTCGTTCCGCCCCTGTACCTGATCAGGATCGCCGACCCCCTGCACGCTCTCGCGCTGGTGATCTTCGTGGTGGTCGCCGCGCTCGTCAGTCTGGTCGTCGACCAGGCCGCCCGGCGCGCCCGACTCGCGGCACGCGCCTCGGCAGAGGCCGAGGTGCTCGTCGCTGTCGCCGGAGGGGTTCTTCAAGGCGCCGACACCCTGCAGGCGCTGGTCTCGCGCCTGCGGGAGAGTTTCGGGATGAGCCGGGTCGTGCTCCGGCAGGGCGACGAGACGGCGGCCGAGTCGCTCGATCCCTCGGCCGCGCATCCCGACGATGCGCAGACGGTGCTTCCCCTCGGCGAGAACGCCAGGATCGAGCTGACCGGCCACGAGCTGGACCCCTCCGACCGCCGCATCCTGGGGGCGTTCGTCTCGCAGCTCGAGTCCGCGCTCGTTCAGCGCCGGCTCACGTCGGAGGCCGAGGGTGCGAAACCACTGGCCGAGGCGGACCGGCTGCGCAGCGCGCTGCTCGCCGCGGTCAGTCACGATCTGCGACGGCCCCTCGCCTCGGCCACGACTGCCGTGAGTTCGCTGCGGTCTGCAGATCTCAAGCTCAGCCGCGCCGATCGGGCCGAACTCCTCGCTACTGCCGACGAGAGTCTCGTCGCGCTGAGCGCCCTGGTCACCGACCTGCTCGACGTCACCCGGCTGCAGGCAGGGGCGATGGGCGTCGCGCTGCGCCCCGTCGCGCTCGACGACGTCGTCGGGGGCGCCCTCGACGAGCTCCGCCTCGCGCCCGGCCAGGTGACCCTCGACCTCAACGCCGTTCCGCTGGTCGACGCCGATGCGCCGCTGCTGCAGCGTGCCGTTGTCAACCTGCTGAGCAACGCGATCCGGTTCTCGCCCGTCGGCTCGCCGCCGGCGCTGGCGACCAGCCAGTTCGGCGATCGCGTTCAGCTGCGCGTGATCGATCGCGGGCCGGGCATTCCGAGCGAGCGGCGCGATGACGTCTTCGTGCCATTCCAGCGTCTCGGCGACCTGGACAACTCGGCGGGGATCGGCCTGGGTCTCTCACTCTCGAAGGGGTTCGTCGAGGCGATGGGAGGAACCCTCGAAGCCGAAGACACGCCTGGCGGCGGCCTCACCATGGTGATCGAGCTGCCGGTGGTGCACGCGTCACGGTCTCTGCCGGTCGTGGAGCAGAGCCGCGAGCAGAACCGCCCCGAGCAGAGCCAGGGGGTCGCCTCGTGAAGATCCTGATCGCCGATGACGACCCGCAGATCCTTCGCGCCCTGCGGATCACGCTGTCGGCCCGTGGCTATGAGGTCGTCACCGCGCACGACGGCAAAGCCGCTCTGGATGCCGCGACCTCGACGCATCCCGACATCATCGTGCTCGACCTCGGCATGCCGGGTCTCACCGGGGTGCAGGTGATCGAGGCCGTCCGCGGATGGAGCCAGGTGCGGATCCTCGTGGTCTCGGGCCGCAGCGGCTCGTGGGACAAGGTGGAGGCGCTGGACGCGGGCGCTGACGACTACGTGACGAAACCGTTCGCCGCCGACGAGCTGCTGGCCCGCATCCGGGCGCTCGGCCGCCGGACGCCCTCGGCCTCCGGCGAGCCGGTGGTATCGTTCGGCGACGTCACCGTCGACCTCTCGGCGCGGGTCGTCATCCGCGCCGGCTCACCGGTGCGCCTGACCCCGACGGAGTGGCGGCTGCTGGAGGTGCTGGTGCGCAATCCCGGACGGCTGGTCACGCGCGAGACGCTGCTGACCGAGGTGTGGGGGCCGCAGTACACGAACGACACCAGCTACCTGCGGCTGTTCCTCTCGCAACTGCGCAAGAAGCTCGAGGTCGAGCCGTCGGCTCCGAAGCACCTCGTCACCGAGGCGGGGATGGGCTACCGCTTCGTCCCCGACGCGCAGGTCAGGGGTACGCGGGCCGACACCTAGACCCGGCGGTACTGCCCTACCATCGGGCAGTCGAAGGTCGCCAGGCCCGAATAGAGCCCGATCTCGCGCAGATAGGTCAGCACGATCACGTAGGCCCGGCGCAACGATGTCTCGGTGTAGGGGATGCCCTCACGGGCGCACACCTCGCGCACGAGTTTGCGCGTCTGCCGCAGATGCGGGCGCGCCATGCTCGGGAAGAGGTGGTGCTCGATCTGGAAGTTCAGCCCGCCCATCATCGCGGTCATCCAGAAGCCGCCCGTGACGTTGCGGCCGGTGAGCACTTGCTTGCTCAGGAAGTCGAGTTTCGCGCCCTCGGGCACGACCTCCATGCCGATGTGGTTCGGCGCGAACGAGGCGCCCATGTAGACCCCGAAGACCGCGAGTTGCACGCCGAGAAATGCAAAGGCCATTCCGAGCGGGAGCGCCCAGAAGACGGCTCCCACCACGATCGCCATCCGGGCGCCGATCAGCACGATTTCGAGAGCGCGGCCGTCGACCTTGCCGCGTCCGAAGATGTGGCCGAACGACTTCACGTGCAAGTTGATGCCTTCGAACAGCAGGAACGGGAAGAAGAGGGCGGCCTGGTGGCGGGTGATCAGAGCGCGCAGTCCGCGGGCCGCTGCGGCATCCTGCTCGACGAACGAGATGACGTCGACGGCGATGTCGGGGTCTTTGCCGATCGTGTTCGGGTTCGCGTGGTGGCGGGTGTGCTTGTTCATCCACCAGGAGTAGCTCATGCCGACAACACCGGATGCCAAGGCGCGACCCGCCCGGTCGTTGGCACGGCCCGAGGCGAAGACCTGGCGGTGCGAGGCCTCATGCCCGAGGAACGCGAACTGGGTGAAGATGATCCCGAGAGCAGCCGCGATGATCAGTTGGAACCAGGAGTCGCCCAGCAGCACGAATCCGGTGATCGCTCCCCCGAGCGCCACGACCAAGGTCGCGAACACGCTGTAGTAGAAGACCCGGCTCCGCTCGAGCAGCCCGGCGGCCCGGACCGCGCCCGACAGACTCGAATACGAGCTGATCGGTGTCGGCGCGCCCTCAGCGCGACGCGTGGTGGTGCGGACGGCACCGAGCGAGGAAGGAAGAGACATGAGGCCTCGAGAAAGTCATGTGCGACTTCTCAGCCGGAGGAGCGAGCGGATGCTCTAGATGCTCGAGAGTAACGCGCCCACCTGTGTGTCGACCACGAAACGGCGCTCGGCGCGCCAGAACCCCTGATCTCGCTTGTATTTCGGTTCGATGAAATCTTTCGTAAGCACCCTCGGAAGGGGTGTTGCATGCTATACGGTTGCCACTTAGTTGTTGTGTTGCGCAGGTAAGTGACACGGACTCCGCCGCCGGCGGCATCCGTGTCATGCATGAGCGGATCAAAAACACCGCGACGATCCGCTTCGAAAGACGAAGCTGAGCAGTAGAGAAAGCAGTACAAGAATGCCCACTGGAACCGTGAAGTGGTTCAACGCCGAAAAGGGTTTCGGCTTCATCACCCCCGACGACGGATCGCAGGATCTGTTCGCCCATTACTCCGCCATCGAGGCGTCGGGCTACCGCAGCCTCGAAGAGGGACAGCGTGTCGAGTTCGAAGTGACCCAGGGCCAGAAGGGTCCCCAGGCCGCCGCGATCAAGCTCGCGTAGTCCAGCCTTCATGCAGAAGCGCCGTTCGGTTCGCCGGGCGGCGCTTCTCTGCGTGTAGGTGAGCCTTCCCTCGCTGGCGCGCGCGTGCCACCGGGTGATTGGGTTGTGCACATGACTGCTCAGGCCGCCCCTGACACCGGTGCGCACGACGAGCCGCATGGCGCGGGCGTCGCGAGCCGTCTGAACTGGCTGCGCGCCGGGGTGCTCGGTGCCAATGACGGCATCGTCTCGGTCGCAGCGATCGTCGTCGGCGTCGCCGGCGCTACGCCGAACCTCCCGGCGATCGCGACGGCCGGTCTCGCCGGACTCGTGGGAGGCGCGATCTCGATGGCGCTGGGCGAATACGTCTCGGTGAGCAGCTCGCGCGACAGCACCCGAGCCCTGATCGAGAAAGAGACCGCCGAACTGCGCGACTTCCCGGAGCAGGAGCTTCAGGAGCTCACCGAGCTGTACCAGGCGCGCGGCATCTCCGAGAAGACCGCGCGTGCCGTCGCGCAAGAACTCACGGCTCATGATGCCCTCGCGGCGCACCTGCAGGCAGAGCTCAACATCGACCAGAGCGACGTCGCCAGCCCGTGGCACGCCGCGGGAGCGTCCGCCGTCGCCTTCACGATCGGCGCCATTCTGCCGCTGCTGGCGATCCTGCTGCTGCCGGCCCCGATCCGCGTGCCCGTGACCTTCGCCGCCGTTCTCATCGCCCTGGCCGCCACCGGCTGGATCGCCGCACGCATCGGCAAGAGCCCGCCGCTGCGGCCCACCATCCGCGTCGTCGTGGGCGGCGCCCTGGCACTCGGCGCCACGTTCGTGATCGGCACTCTGCTGGGGACGAGCGGCGTGGTCTGATCGTGGCCCGGGTCTTGGTGGTCGAGGACGACCCGGCGATGAGTCGGCTGCTCGAGCGCGGCCTGAGCGACGAGGGCTACGAGGTCGACGTCGTCGAAGACGGCGTGGCGGCGCTCGTCGCGGTGGCCACGGTGCCGTATGCGGCCGCGGCGATCGACGTGATGCTGCCCGAGATGACAGGATTCGAGGTCTGCCGCCGGATCCGCGAGCAGGGCCTCCTGCTGCCCGTTCTGCTCCTGACCGCGCGCGATGCGATCGAGGACCGCGTGAAGGGCCTCGATGCCGGCGCCGACGACTATCTGATCAAGCCTTTCGCCTTCGCCGAGCTGAGCGCGCGGCTGCGGGCCATGATGCGTCGAGAGGCGTCAGCACCGCGGCCCATCCTCGAGCTCGGGCGGCTGGTGCTCGACACCACGAACTTGACGATCGGAGTGGACGGCAAGCGGGTCGCTCTCAGCGTCAAGGAGTTCGCCCTCCTGCGCTTCCTGCTCGCCGAGCCGAACGTGGCGCACGACCGCACCCGGATTCTCGACGAGGTCTGGGGCACGAGCAAGCACATCGACCCCAATGTGGTCGATCAGTACATCGGCTATCTGCGCCGCAAGCTGGATCCTCTCGACCCCGGCATGCGCATCGCAACGGTGCGCGGCGTGGGCTACCGGGCCGAAGCGCTCCCATGAGATGGCAGCGCCTGTCGGTTCGCGCCCGTTTGACGATCGGCAGCAGTCTGCTGGCGCTCGTCCTGCTGACCGCGGCCGTGCTGCTGGCACGAGCGCAGGTGAGTTCGCTGCTGGACACCACAGATGCCGCCCTCGCGACGAGCGACCTCACGCCGTTCCTCAGCGATCTGAAGCTCAACGCGGGCGAGCACATGGACCAGCCGGGACCGGGCGTGCTGGTCGAGATCCGCGACCCGAGCGGAACCATCGAGCAGAACACCCTGCCGGAGGCCCTTCAGGAGAGGGTCGACCACGAGACGGGCGACGGCCGCATCATCCGGACGACGGCCGACGGCGTCCCCTACACGCTGGCGAGCCGCACCTTCACGACCGACGAGGGCACCTGGCAGCTCTGGGCGGCGCGCAGCGGAGCCGCCCATGAACTCGCCGAACAGGGCCTCGATCGCGTGCTGATCATCGGCGGAGCCCTCTTGATGCTGGCCTTCGTGGTGGCGTCGTGGCTGCTCGCGCGGGCAGCGCTCCGCCCCGTCGAGCGCCTGCGACGCCGTGCGGGAGAACTCGGCGATTCGGTGGATGCCGACCTTCTGCCTGTCGACGCGTCCGGTGACGAGATCGCTCAACTCGCGGCGACGCTCAATGCCTTCCTGCAGCGGATCCGGCTGTCGGTCGATCGAGAGAAGCAGATGGTCTCGGATGCCGCTCACGAGCTGCGCACGCCTCTCGCGGCCCTGCGCACCCAGCTCGAGCTCGCGCACGACGATTTCGACGATCCCGACGCCTTGCGGCTCGAGATCGTCGCGGCCGAGGCATCCGTCGCACGGCTGTCGTCGCTCGCGGGCAACCTGCTCGAGCTGGCCAGGCTCGAGCAGGCATCCGGATTCGGATCGATCACGGACGCGGCCATGGCCGACGAGCTCGCAGAGGCGATCGACCGCGCAAGACTGCTGGCCGTCCCGAAGGATGCGCGCATCGTGTTCAGCTGCGAGCTGCAGCCCGGCACCCGGTATCCGCTCGATCGCGCCACCCTCGGCCGCCTGCTCGACAACCTGCTCAGCAACGCGGTCGCGGCCATCGCGCACGGGGGCTCCATCGAGGTCGAGCTCGCGACGGTGGCCGACGTGGTTGTTCTGAGCGTGCGCGACGACGGCCACGGGGTGCCCGACTCGTTCCTGCCGCGGGCCTTCGACCGCTTCAGCCGCGCCGATGACTCCCGCAGTTCGCGTAGCGGCGGCAGCGGGCTGGGACTGGCCCTGGTGAAGGCCATCTCGGTCAACGCGGGCGGCAACGTGACGATCCGCAACACGAACCCGGGTCTCGAGGTCCAGGTGACGCTTCCGCGTCTGTGAGGACTCACATCCACAACCTGCTCGCCTCACCGATGACGCATAGGTGCCGTGCACAAGATGGACACAACGCTGAGGGCGCCACCCGCCCTGAGCAGCCCGCGAAAGGGAGCCGTGACCATTCAGAACGCCAGCAGACCGACCGCCCCGCCCTCGGGAACCGGCCGTCCGATGTCGCGGCGCGCGCAGTTCCGTCGACGCTCCGCGATCTCCGACCTGCTCGTGGTCATCGCGTGGGTGTCGGGGCCGGTCGCCGCGTCGCTCTATCTCGCGTCCGGCGGTCTGTCTGACGTCAAGAACCTCGGGAGCTTTCTGACCGCGCTCGGGATCGTCGCCGGATTGATCGGCACCGATTTCATCCTGCTGATGCTGGTGCTCGCCGCGCGGGTGCCCGCCATCGACCGGGCCGTCGGCCACGATCGCGCCATCGGCCTGCACCGGCAGCTCGGCAAGCCGGCGCTCTACCTGATCCTCGGGCATGCGGCACTGCTGCTGATCGGCTACGGGATGTCGAGCGGCTTCAACCCCATCGCCGAGATCGGGCCGATGCTGGCGCTGCCCGACATGATCGCCGCCGTGGTCGGCACCGCGCTGCTCATCGCCGTGGTCGTGACCTCGCTGGTGGCGGTTCGTCGCAGGTTCCCGTACGAGTTCTGGCACGTCATCCACCTGCTCAGCTACGCGGCGGTGCTCTTCGCCCTTCCGCACCAGCTGAGCATCGGCGGCACCCTGGCCGCGGGCACCGTGCAGCGGGTGTACTGGATCGGACTGTACGTGATCGCCATCGGGGCGATCGTGATCTTCCGCGTCGCCGTGCCCGTCATCAAGTCGTGGGCTCACGACATCCGGGTGCAGGAGGTCCAGTGGATCGCGCCGGATGTCGCGTCGATCTACCTGACCGGACGAGACCTGCGCGCCCTGGGCGCGGGCGGCGGCGAGTTCGTGATCTGGCGGTTCTGGACGCCACGCACCTGGTGGCACTCCCACCCGATCTCTCTGTCGGCGCTGCCCACCGATCGGCGTGCGCGGATCACCGTGCGCGTGCTGGGCCGGGGCACGCGGCGCCTGACCTCGGTCAAACCGGGAACCCGGGTGTCGTTCGCCGGCCCCTACGGCATCTTCACCGATGCCGCCCGCACCTCACCGAAGCTGGCCATCGTCGCCGCAGGAATCGGGATCACCCCGGCGCGGGCCCTGCTCGAGGGCTCGCAACTGGCCCGAGGCGAGGCAACGGTGCTCGTGCGCTCCTCGACCGACGACGAGACCTTCCTCTGGAATGAGATGCGCAAGCTGGCCGAGGCGCGCGGCGCGCAGTTGTTCGCCATGGTCGGCCCCCGAGCCCGCAACAGCTGGATGTCTCAGCAGGATGCGGCGCGCGGCGTCACGCTGCGCAGCGTGTTCCCCGACCTCGATCGCTCCGACCTCTATGTCTGCGGTCCGCAGCGCTGGGCGGAGGCCGTGGTCGCAGACGCACGGGCCGCCGGGCTGCCCGAGCACCAGATCCACCTCGAGAGCTTCGAACTATGAGGCGGCGGGCAGCGGTCGCGAGCGTCATCGCGTCGGCGGGAGTGATCATCGCCGGATTCCAGATCGGATCGGCGGTCAGCGCCACGCGCACGACGACATCCGCGGGCTTGAGTGGCGGAACCGCGACGAGCACCGGCGGCTCTGCAGCTGCGTCGCCCGGGGCGACCGCATCGCCCGCACCGACCGCCGCGACAGGCTCGACGGGGTCGGCTCAGGACGGCACCTTCACGGGCGCGACCGAGCAGACGCCCTTCGGCCCGATGCAGGTCGCGGCGGTCATCTCGGGCGGCAAGATCACCGACGTGAAGGTTCTGCAGAGAACCGACCAGGGCGGTCGCTCGGTCCAGATCAGCAATCAGGCCGACCCGATGCTGCGCTCCGAGGTGCTGCAGTCGCAGTCGGCCAACGTGTCGATGATCGGCGGCGCGACCTACACCAGCGAGGGCTACCTGATGTCGCTGCAGTCGGCCCTCGACAAGGCCGGATTCACGGGCTGATCATGCGCCAGACCTTCGACACCATGGGCACGGTGGTGTCGCTGGAGTGGTCGGGAGATCCGTCGCAGCTCGACGAGGTGAGCAGCCTGTTCGAGGCGGCCGACCGCCGCTTCAGCCTGTACCGACCGGATTCCGAACTCCGCCAGGTCGCTGACGGGACGCTCGAGTTGCTCGACGCCAGCGCCGAGCTCCGCGAGGTCTACGCGACGGCCCTCGGGTGGCGCGGCGAGACCGGCGGTGCGTTCACCCCGCATCGCCCGGATGGCACGCTGGATCTGAACGGCATCGTGAAGGCCTGGGCGATGTCCGAAGCCGGGCGAGCGCTGGGCCGGGGTGGCACGGGCGGCGACTGGTGCCTCAACGTCGGAGGCGACGTGCTGGTGAGCGGGCAGGCGGCGCCGGGCGCTCCCTGGGTGGTCGGGATCGTCGATCCTGCCGACCGGGCGGGGCTGCTGACCGCAGTGCCCGTGGTGGGCGCGCGACGTGCGGTCGCGACATCCGGGTCGGCCGAACGCGGCGACCACATCTGGACCCGCGGGCGCGAACGCGCCGAGTTCGCGCAGGTGACGGTGGTTGCCGACGACATCGTGACGGCTGACGTGCTGGCCACGGCGATCGTGTCGGGCGGGGCTGCGTCGCTGGATGACCTGACGGCTCGGTTCGATGTGGACGTGCTGACGGTGGATCGCGAGGGTGCGTTGCGAGCGACGCCGGGGATGCGGGAGTTGGTCGCGAAGTAGGTGGCTTGTGCTTCGGCGGACACGGTTCGTCGAAAACTCAGCTGCTCACGCCATTTTTGCCGCGCGAAAGCCCGTCGGGCTTTCGCATCAGCGAGCAAAAATGCAAACGGGCCGGCCGATACGCCGGGTTCTGTCCGGAGGTCGTGTTGCCACCACCTCCGTGACGGCCATCTCTCTCGGGACTGCGTTGCCGCAGCCCTCTAGCGGTCTACCCGGGAACTCGGCGAGCAGCCTCGAGCGTTCCCTGTCTGACCTTGCTCCGGACGAGGTTTACCCAGCGAGCCCGATCACTCGGGCCCCTGGTGGTCTCTTACACCACCGTTTCACCCTTACCGCCAGTCCATGCTTCCGAAGAAACACGGCCCGGAGGCGGTCTGCTCTCTGTTGCACTTTCTCGCGGATTGCTCCGGGTGGGTGTTACCCACCGTCCTGCTCTGTGGAGCCCGGACGTTCCTCGGCGCCCCTCCGAAGAGGGGCGACGCGACCGTCTGGCCGACCCGTTTGCGTGGTCAAGCGTAGCCGACGGCGATCAGCGTGCGAACGACGCCCGCTTGTCCATCGACTCGTTGGCGAGACGGTCGGCACGCGAGTTCTGCTCGCGCGGGATCCACTCGAACGACACCGGCGTGCCCGACAGGATGCCGCGGGCCTCCGCCGCGAGATCGGCCAGGGCGGCGTTCTTGATCTTCCATCGCCCGCTCATCTGCTCGACGACGAGCTTGGAGTCGAGGCGCACATGCAGCACGGCGTTCGGGTCGATCTCGAGCGCGCGGCGCACGCCGGCGATCATCCCGTTGTATTCGGCGACGTTGTTGGTCGTGATCCCGACGTACACGCCGAGTTCGGCGAGAACCTCACCGGAGACGGGGTCGAGCACCACACTTCCGCCGGCGGCGACCCCGGGGTTGCCGCGGGATCCGCCGTCGGCCTCGACGACGAGTTCACGCGGCTCGCCGGCGGCCGGCGGGTTCGCTCGGAACGCGACCGCCACTACAGGCCCGACTCGTTCGTGCGCACCAGGATCGCGTTCGAATCGGGGCAGAGCAGCACGTCATCCGGGGCTGCGGCCCGCACCACGGTCATGTCGGACGAGTTGAGCGCCACACCACTGGCACTCGAGATGCCGCCGCGCAGCATCGAGGCGCCGACGCCATACCGCGCGCGCTGCTTCTCGTACAGCGCCAGCAGATCCGCGGGCACGCGTGCGGCAAGGGCCTCGCGGTCTGCGACGGCGGTGGCCTTCTCGCTGTCGAGGTCGCCGAGGGCGCTGTCACGAGCCGCGGATGCCTCGGCGATCTTCGCGTCGACGGCGTCGAGTTGCGCCCGCGCGTCGCTCAGGGCCTTGGCCTTCTCGTCGAGTGCCTCCATGACGGCCAGCTCGATGTCTTCGAGGTCGCTCTGCCGCTTGGCGAGGGCGGCGAGCTCCTGTTCGAAGGCTGCGACGTCTTTCATCGACGCGCTGGACTGCATCCGCTCCTTGTCGCGCGCGACCCGGGCCTCGACGACGGCCACATCGGCCTCCGTGCGTTTGAGCTCGAGCTGCGCGTCTTCCCAGGCTCCTGTGGCCTCGGCGACGGTGGTGCGCAGACCGTCGCGCACCGTCGACAACCCGGCGATGGTGGCGAGCTCTGGCAGGTTCGCGGCACGATGGGCGAGCTGCTGCAGCTTGGTGTCGAGCGCCTGCAGGTCGAGCAGCAGGGCCTGATCTTCTGGCGAGGCCTTCAGGGCCATGCGGTCTCCGTTCGATGCGTCACGTTCATGGGGTCGGGATGCTGCGCCATCAGACGATCGCGAAGTCCCACGGGTCGGTGCGCAGCTCGCTGACCGTGATGGCCACGCCGGGAAGCGCGGATCGCAGCTGCTCGGCCGCGACCTCCAGCCAGAGCCATTCGCTCGCCCAGTGCGACACGTCGATGAGCGCCGGACCCCGGCCGAGGCGGGCGCGTTCGCGCGCCTCGGAGGCGGGATGGTGGCGCAGATCGCTGGTCAGATAGACATCGGCGGCCACGACCGCGGGATTCGCGAGCAACGAGTCGCCGGCGCCCGCGCAGATCGCGACCGTGGTGACCGGCTGCTCGTACTCCCCCGCGACCCGCACGCCTTGAGCGGTGGCCGGCAGCGTGTCGGCGATGCGCCGAGCCAGCGCGCCGAGCGTGGTCGACGCCGGCAGCCGCCCGACGCGACCGAGCCCGGTTCCCGGGTCGGAGCCCGCTTCGAGTGGACGTATCTCGAGCAGGCCCAACCGCTCAGCCACGACGGCCGACGTGCCGCTGGCCACCACATCGGCGTTGGTGTGCGCGGCGATCAGCGCCGAACCCCCGCGGATCAGCCGGCCGAGCACGACTCCCTTGTACCGGTCTTCGGCGACGCTCGTCACCCCGCGCAGCAGGAGCGGGTGGTGGGTGAGCAGCAGCTGGGCGCCGAGCTCGAGGGTCTCGTCGACCGTGTCGGGCACGGCGTCCACCGCGAGATGGATGGCGCGCACCTCGGCAGCGGGATCGCCGGCGATCAGGCCCACCGCATCCCAGCTCTCAGCCCCGGCCGGAGGCCAGAGCGCCGAGATCGCGGCGTCGGCGTCGGCGAGGGTGGTCGGCATCCCCTCAGTCTAGGAGCGCGCCCCGGCGCTGGCGGCCGACCTCAACTCGACAGAGAAGCGCGCTCCTGCCGTCGGATCGCCGGCACTCCCCCGATCAACGGAACCAGGATGCCGAGCAGCAGCGCCACGAACACGCCCGAGTCGCTGCCCGCCAGCGGATCGTGGGGGCCGACTCCGAGGAGCCCGTACAGGAACCCCTCCCACCCGAGGCCCGGGATGCCCGACGTGACCAGGCCGAGCCCGATGGCGCTGATGACGATCAGCGCGACGAAGTTGAGCCAGCGCACCTGCGGATACAGTCCGCCGGGCGCGAGAAGCGATGGCCCGTGGAAGCGCCGGGTGCGGATCATCATCTCGGCTGCGAAGATCCCGGCCCACGCCGCGACCGGGACGGCGACGGTGATCACCACGTCGCGCAGCAGCGAGCCGAAGTCGGTGACCACGAAGATCAGTGCGCCCGCCGCCGCGAGCGCCAGGATTGCGCCGACGAAGGTGGCGAAGCTGCGACGAGCGCGCACACCCAGCGCCTGCAGGGCGAACCCGCCCGAATACATCGTCACCACGACGCCCGACAGCAAGCCGAGGGCGGCCGCCGCCACGAGGGGGGCCGGGTACCAAGCCGGCAGCAGCGTCGCGATCGCGGCGAGCGGGTTGGACATCAATCCCTTGGCCAGGCGGGGATCGGATGCCGCGAGCATCGCGCCCCACGCGATCAACGCGAACGGCGGCAGCGTGGCGCCGAAGGTGGCCCACAGCATCGAGGATCCGCCGTAGCTCGCCGGTCGCTGGTAGCGCGCCAGATCCGAACTGGAGTGCACCCAGGCCAGCCCGACCACGCTGAACACGAGAGCTGCACCCGAGATGACCAGGATCCACGAGCCGTCGGGCAGGCTCAGCGCGGTGGTGAAGTTCAGGTGCTGGTAGGTGAGCACGGCCGCACCGACGATGAGCAGCGCGCTGAGGATGCTCAGCACGAACTGGAGCTTGGCCACGAACCCGTAGCCGAACACCGCGATCACCGTGGCGATCAGGAACCCGGCCACGAGGCCGACCAGTTGCCACACCGTGGCGCCGAGGCCGGCATCCAGCCCGGCGCCGACCAGCACCTGGGCGACCGCCGTGGCCAGCAGCCACAGAAGGACTCCGCCCCACAGCACGCGCGTGGCGATGGCCAGCAGGGCGGGAAGGATGTTTCCGGCGTGACCGAAGCTCGCCCGCGAGACGATCATGGTCGGCTGGCCGCTCCACTTGCCGGCGAGGGTGCCGAGCCCCAGCGGCAGGAACGAGATCGCCACCCCGGCCAGGGCCGCGACGATCGCCTGCCGAAGGCTCATTCCGGTGCCGAGCAGGACAGCCCCGAGGCCCAGGCTGAGCACCGACGAGTTGGCGGCGAACCACAGCCAGAACAAGCGCGCGGCGCGTCCGGCGCGCATGTCGAGGGCGGTCGGCTCGGGGCCGGCTGATTCGATCTCGACGGCCGACGGCAGCTGCGCCTTCTTGTCGACCAGTGCCGGCTCCCCATCACCGAGACGGATCGTCGCGATCGGCTCGGACGGCGGCGAGAGGGGGTCTGCGGTGCCCGCGCTCGTCGACACCGGGATGGCGCCCGTGCCCGACACCCGATCGATGTCGTCGATCACGTCGTCGTCGTTGTCGTCGAGGGCCGATGCCTCGGTCGCCCCCTGCATCTCCGTCGCCTCGAACACCGGAGGAGGAGGCGAGGCGGGCGGGAACACCAGCGTGGGAACGACGGGAGGCGGAGCGGCGACGACGTCGCCCCACATGATCGGGATGTTGTCGTAGCCGGGCGGAGGCGGCAGTTCGGCGCGATCCTCGAGTTTGGGCTGCTCGGTCGGCAACGGCTTGGGCAACTGAGCCATGTCATCGGCGCTGAGAGCAATCAGAGGCACGGGGACGGCGTCCGGGGTCGCAGCGGCGGCCTCCGGCGGCTCGACCAGCTCGGGCGGCTCGAACGTGGGCGGCGGTGCGTCCAGCCAGTCGGGCGCCTCCGGGCCGACCGGCGGTACCGTCGAGAAGGGCACAGGGATCCACGCGGCCGCCTCCGGCTGGGCGGCCTCCGGCTGGGCGGGCTCCGGCTGGGCAGGCTCCGGCTGGGCGGGGACCTCGACGGGCGGAGGTTCAGCGGCCGGGGGCTCGACGACCGAGGGCTCGACGGCCGGAGGGGCGGGGGTCGCGACGTCCCATGCTCCGTCGATCGGGTCGGCCGCCGACCACCACGGGCTCTCCGAACCCGACGAGTCGCCCAGCTCTGCCGCGGCAGCCGGGTCGATCAGGCTCTCATCGACCTCGGGGAGGGCAGGTGCCGATGGCGCTGCGGCCGATGCGTCCTCGGCGTCCGGTGCCGTGGGCGCCTCTTCCGGAGGCGTCAGGGGGGCGATCGGGGCGAAGGCGGCCGGAAAGAACTGACCGGGAGCCGGATGATCCCGGGCCGGCTCGGGATCCTCCGGTCCGTGTTCCGGTGCGGCGGGGTCGGCAGCGGGCGCCAGCTGCTGCACCGGGGTCGGATCGATGATCGGCACCTCGCCGCTGGAGATCAGCCGCAACTGGCTCTCGAGGCGTTCGATCGCCTCCAACGTCGACGCTCCGCCGAGCGAGCGCAACAGCTCTTGCTCCGTGGGGCCGGCGGCTGGCGCCGGGGCGACCGGGCTCGCGGTCAGGCTTTCGGCAGGCGGTGCCGTGGACGCATCCGGAACCAGGGGGGTGTCGTTCCCGCTCTCTGCCGGCGACGGAGCCTGCGCGGGCTGCGGAGCCTGCGCGGGCTGAGGGGCCTGCGCGGGCTGCGGCGCCGCGGCGGCATCAGCTGCCGGCGGCGACGACGGCTTGGGCACGGTGATCGGCCTCGTGTACGGCCAGACCTCGGCCGCCATGGCCTCGGCGAGCGCATCGTCGTCGAAGCTCGGCGGCTCGGCTCCGGGCGGAGGCGGGGAATAGGTCGACCGGCGTATAACCGGGGGATCCGACGGCGCGGCCGGTTCAGGCCCCCCACTTCCTGGGTCCGCAGGAACGTCGGTCATGCTCCGGATTCTAGGGTCGCTTCACCCCTTTTGCGGCGATGACGGGCCGTAACCCGTTCGGCGAGCCCGGCGAAGACCAGGAGCAACCCGGCCCATCCGAGCGGATGCAGGCGCCCGCCGACCACGAGGACACCGGGAAGCGTGTCCTGCGGAGTGCTCCCCGACCCGATGCTCCGGTTCCCCACCGCCGCACGATCCCGGCGACCCGGCGAGGGCCTTCGATAACATCGACCGATGGAGCGGGACATCGACGAGACCGGCGACTCCGACCACGAATCGGATGTCGCGGCGGCCCGGCGCAGCATGGACCGGCGCGCGCAGTACGTCGAGGTCCGCATCCAGCAGGCAATGCGCAACGGCGAGTTCGACGACCTGCCCGGCGCAGGCAAGCCGATCGAGAATCTCGGCGAGGTGCACGACCCGGATTGGTGGATCCGCCGCAAGATCCAGCGCGAGAACATCACCGGGCTCGGACCGCCCGCTCTCACCCTGCGCACCGAGGATGCCGCCCTGGACGCGCGCCTCGACGCGATCGTCTCCGAGCGCGAGGGCGCGAGACGCTCGACGACTTCAACCGCCGGGTCATCGAGGCCCGGCGTCAGCTGCTGGGCGGTCCCCCGGTGGTCACGGCCCTCCGAGACGTCGACGCCGAGGTCGAGCGCTGGCGCGAACGCCGCCGAGCGCGACGCGGCGAGTAGCAGAGCGGCACTCAGATGCTGCGGAGCGCCCCCACGCACTCCGCCAGCCACTCGCGTGCGGACGGCAGCAGCAGCGTGAAGGTCTCGGTGCCGTGGACGATCCCGGCGAATGTTCGGCTGCGCGCGGTCACGCCCGCAGCCGTCAACCGCGCAGCGTAGGCCGCCGAGTCGTCACGCACCGGATCGACCTCGGCGGCGAGCAGCAGGGCTGGCGGCAGACCGCTGAGATCCGGGGTGAGCAGAGGCGAGACCCGCGGATCGTGCGGGTCGGCGCCCGACGCGACGTAGGCATCGCGCACCGCCTCCAGGCTGTGGGCGAAATCGGGCATCTGCTCGAGCACCTCACGGCGCGAGTCGGTCATCGTGTCGGTGAGATCGAGCACGGCTACCTCGAACAACTGGAGCCTGAGCTCCGGCCCGCCCGCGTCACGCGCCTGGATCGCCGCGGCAGCGGCGAGGTTGGCGCCCGCGCTCTCTCCGCCGATCGCGAGGCGCGCAGCATCCACTCCCACCTCGTCGGCGTGCGCCGCCAACCAGCGGAGGGCGGCCGACACGTCGTCGAGACCCGCCGGAAAGGGATGCTCGGGGATCAGCCGGTAGTCGACGCTCACCACCACGATGTCGGCGCCGGCCGCCAGGTCGCCGCAGTGCCCGTCTGCCGCCTCGAGGGATCCGGATGCCCACCCGCCGCCGTGCGCGAACAGCAGCCCGGCACGCACCCGGTCGCCCTCGGGCGTGTAGATGCGGATCGGGATCGACGGCTCGCCGGGAATCACCGCGTCACGCACCCGCACCGTCGCGGGAACCCGCGAGGTGAGGGTTCCCTCGATGCGCCGGGCCGTGGCGAGCTCGCCCGCGCGGAACGCGGCGATGTCGGTGAGCGGCGGCGCGGCGAGTTGGCCGAGCACGGGCACCAGGAGGGGATCGATCTGCATGCTGCGACCGTACCGCCCGCAGTCAGAACCGCGAGAAAGCCCCTCCCGGCCGTGAAGGTCAGGAGGGGCCCTGTGGCTGTGCGAATCAGGCCTGGCTGGGCGCGACCCACTGTCCGTTCGGGACATAGCTGAACTCGTAGTAGTCGGTGTGGTACGAACCGAGCTTGACCAGAGAAATGATGAAGTCGATCAGTACGCCGACCCCGAAAAGCCCAGCAGTCAGGATGTAGAGGATGCCGAGGCCGACCTGACCGCGCATGAAGCGGTGAATCCCGAGGAAGCCCAAGAAGAAAGTCAGCAGGATGTACGCGGCCTTGTTGACGCGTCGGGTCGGCTGAGCCGTCTGGGGCGCCGTGACGTTGACGGTGACGTTGGCCGGCGTGGCCTGGGAAGCGTCGGACATGGAGTGTTCCTTTCAGTGGGCAGCATGCTCGTCGTCGGGCTGCATGCTCAGATTCGTTCATCGCGAGCATAGGGCACCGTGAGATCGACCCAACCGTCTGGGTCTGGGCGAGCTTCACTCGGCACTCCCCCAGTTCACGGGACGACCTGGTGGGCCCTGAGGGACTCGAACCCCCGGCATCCACGGTGTAAACGTGGCGCTCTAACCAACTGAGCTAAGAGCCCGTGCGTGCTCCCCGATGCTACCGACTCACGGCCATACACTCGCAGCATGGCCGCTGCCCGATCCGACCGATTCACGGCGCGCGTCACCGCGGGGCCTGAGCATCGCTGGCCGGCGATCACCGCGGTGGTGGTCGCCGTCGTGATCTACACCCTGCTGCCGTCGACGTTCATCGCGGTGCCGAGGTTCATCCTCCCGGTGCTGACCACCCTGATGGCGATTCCCCTGATCATCCTGAATCCGCACCACTTCACGCGGCAGACCGCGTGGTCGCGCTGGTTGGGAATCGCCCTCGCGGCCGTGCTGGTGTGCTTCAACCAGGTCGAGGTCATCGGGATCTTCCAGCAACTTTTGAGCGGGAGCGCCCACGGCACGACCGTGCTGCTCAACGCCTCCCAGGTCTGGGCGACCGACATCATCGCCTTCGGCGTGCTCTATTGGGAGATCGACGGCCGGGGACCGGTCTCGCGGCGTCTCCCGGGCGATCCGGTGCCGCGCGACTTCAGGTTCCCCCAGGAGGACGTCGGCAGGCCCGTTCCCTGGCGCCCGGCGTTCTTCGACTACCTGTACTTCTCGCTGTCGAACATGATCGCCTTCAGCCCCACCGACGTGATGCCCTTCACGACCCGCGTCAAGGCCCTCATGGCGGTGCAGGCCATCACGGGATTCGCGCTGCTCACCCTCGTGATCGCGCGGGCGGTCAACATCCTGACCTGACGCGCCGCCGGAGTCAGTCGCGCAGCGAGTCGTCGCGCCACTCGACGGCGATGACGCGCCCCGCCGCGAGTTGCTCCTCGCGCTCGCGCAGTTCGACACGGCGGATCTTGCCCGAGATCGTCTTCGGCAGATCGAAGAACTCGATGCGGCGGATCCGCTGGAACGGCGACAGCCGGGTGCGCGCGAACCCGAGGATCTCGAGCGCGATCGCTTCGTTCGGCTCGTACCCCGCCGCCAGCACGACGTAGGCCTTCGGGACCGCGAGGCGCAACTCGTCAGGGGCCGGCACGATCGCCGCTTCGACCACCGCCGGATGCTCGATCAGGGCGCTCTCGAGCTCGAACGGACTGATCTTGAAGTCGGAGGCCTTGAAGACGTCGTCGGTGCGGCCGACGTAGGTGATGTAGCCGTCCGCGTCACGGGTTGCGACATCACCGGTGTGGTAGAAGCCGCCGGCCATCGCCTCGGCGGTGCGCTCCGGGTCACCCAGGTATCCCGTCATGAGCATCGGATGGGGCCGGCTCAAGTCCAAGCAGATCTCCCCGTCGTCGCCCACGAGGCCGGTGACCGGGTCCACCAGCACCACGGGGCATCCGGGGCTCGGGCGCCCCATCGACCCGTCGCGCACCGGGGAGCCGGGCGAATTCGACACCACCGCGGTCATCTCGGTCTGCCCGTACCCGTCGCGGATCGTCAGCCCCCACGCGGAGCGGACCGTGTTGATGACCTCGGGATTCAGCGGCTCTCCGGCTGAGATCGCCTCACGAAGCGACCCCGGCCCACGACTCAGGTCAGCCTGGATCAGCATCCGCCACACCGTCGGCGGCGCGCAGAACGAGGTGACCTGCTCGCGTCGGAGAGTGGCGAGCATCTCGCCGGCGTCGAAACGCGGGTAGTCGTAGACGAAGATCGTCGCCTCGGCGATCCAGGGCGCGAAGAAGCAGCTCCAGGCGTGCTTCGCCCACCCGGGCGAGCTGATCGCCAGATGCACATCGCCCGGCCGCAGCCCCAGCCAGTACATCGTGCTGAGGTGCCCGACCGGATACGACGACTGGGTGTGCTCCACCAGCTTCGGCCTGGTCGTCGTGCCGGACGTGAAGTAGTGCAGCAGCGGGTCGCCGGGAGCAGTCCCGGGATGCGGGGTGGGCACCGCCGGAGCGACGAACGCCTCGGCGTAATCGCGCCAGCCAGCACCCCGGTCAGCACCCCCGCCCACGCAGATGCGGCCGTAATCGCCTGGGACGGCGGCGAACTTCGCGGTGTCCGCTCCGTTCGCGATGACGTACCGCACACGCCCGCGCGCCACCCGATCTTTCAGGTCCTCGGCTCCGACCGCCGTGGTGGTCGGCAGCACGATCGCGCCGAGCTTGAAGATGCCGAGCATCGCCTCCCACAACTCGACCTGGTTGCCCAGCATCACCATCACGACATCACCGCGAACAACGCCGAGACCGCGCAACCAGGCCGCCACCTGATCCGAGCGCGACGCCATCTCGTCGAACGAGCGCACCGTGCGCGATCCGTCAGAACCGGCCACGATCAGCGCCGGTCGGTCGTTGCTCCTGGCGATCGCATCGAACCAGTCGACCGCCCAGTTGAACCGCTCTCCCAACTCCGGCCACTGGAACTGGGCAGACGCGGCCGCCCAGTCGGTGCGCTGGGCCACGAGCAGATCGCGCGCCGCTCGATAGCTCTCGAAGGTGGTGTTCGGTGACATCGTCGTCCCTTCCGCGTGAAGCTCAGACGTGCGCCGGCAGCACCTCGTCGAGGGCCGCGCGGTACTCGTCGATCAGTCGGGGTTCGCCCGGCGCCGTGATGAACGAGGCGCGGATGACGCCCTTGACGTCGATCACGAAGGTCGCCCGGTTGGCGAAGCCCTTCTCCTCGAGGAACACGCCGTACTCCTTGGCAACGGCGCCGTGCGGCCAGAAGTCGGCGAGCAGCGTGAAGTCGTAGCCCTCCTGGTCGGCCCAGGCCCGCAGGCTGGCCTTGGAATCGACCGAGATGCCGATCAGCTCGACCCCGTTGCTCTGGAACAGCGAGAGATTGTCGCGCAGCGCGCACAGCTCGCCGGTGCACGTCGACGAGAAGGCGAGCGGGAAGAAGACCAGGGCGACCGGCTTCTTGCCGCGGAAGTCGCTGAGCCGGATGTGCTCGCCGAACTGATTGGCCAGGTCGAAGTCGGGTGCCTGGGTGTCGTTCTCGAGAGCCATCGGTGCCGTGCGTCCTTTCGTGACCCGCGGAAGGTCCAGCGCCCGATGATACGCCCGACATCCCATCTTCGCCGTGCTGATCCCACGGCGCACACGACGGCGGCGCATCCTCGGCCGAACTAGAGTGGATGCGCGCGAATGGCTTCCCGACCGCAACCCGGATTCCGGATGTCCGCACGACAGCTCGCATGACCGTCACCCGGTCATGTCGCCACTGAGAGAAAGAGGTCGCCGGTGACGGTCAACGACCAGGACCCGTATTCGGTCGCTCACACCGACTCGGACCCGGACGAGACAGCCGAGTGGCAGGACTCGCTCGATCAACTCGTGGCGGCGAAGGGCCACGGACGCGCGCGCGACATCATGCTGAGCCTGCTGAAGCGGTCGAAAGACCTGCAGCTGGGCGTGCCGATGGTGCCGACCACCGACTACATCAACACCATCGCCCCCGAGAACGAGCCCGCGTTCCCCGGCGATGAAGATCTGGAGCGCCGCTACCGCGCCTGGATCCGCTGGAACGCCGCGATCACGGTTCACCGGGCGCAGCGCCCCGGCATCTCGGTCGGCGGCCACATCTCGACCTACGCGTCATCCGCCGCCCTCTACGAGGTCGGCCACAACTGGTTCTTCCGCGGCAAAGACCACCCGGGCGGCGGCGACCAGATCTTCTACCAGGGCCATGCCTCCCCCGGCATGTACGCCCGCGCCTTCCTCGAGGGCCGGCTGAGCGAACAGGACCTCGACGGCTTCCGGCAGGAGAAGAGCAAGGCGCCGCACGGGCTGAGCTCGTACCCGCACCCGCGCCTCATGCCGCACTTCTGGGAGTTCCCGACCGTGTCGATGGGCCTCGGCCCGATCAACGCGATCTACCAGGCCCAGTCGAACAAGTACCTGACCAACCGCGGCATCACAGACGCATCCGACCAGCACGTCTGGGCCTTCCTGGGCGACGGCGAGATGGATGAGGTCGAGAGCCGCGGAGCCCTGCAATGGGCGGCGAACGAGAAGCTCGACAACCTGACCTTCGTGATCAACTGCAACCTGCAGCGGCTCGACGGGCCGGTGCGCGGAAACGGCAAGATCATCCAGGAGCTCGAGAGCTTCTTCCGCGGCGCCGGCTGGAACGTCATCAAGGTGATCTGGGGCCGCGAGTGGGATGCGCTGCTCTCCGCCGATTCCACCGGAGCGCTCATCAATCTCATGAACGTCACACCGGATGGCGACTACCAGACCTACAAGGCCGAGAACGGCGCCTACGTGCGCGAGAACTTCTTCGGCCGCGATCCCGTCACCGCGAAGCTCGTCAAGGGCTACAGCGACGACGAGCTCTGGAACCTCAAGCGCGGCGGCCACGACTACCGCAAGGTCTATGCGGCGTTCAAGGCGGCGACCGAGCACCAGGGGCAGCCGACGGTCATCCTGGCCAAGACGGTCAAGGGCTACGGCCTGGGCCCGAGCTTCGAAGGCCGCAACGCGACCCACCAGATGAAGAAGCTCACGCTCGACAACCTCAAGGCGTTCCGCGACGAGATGCGCATCCCGATCACCGATGCCCAGCTCGACGAGAATCCCTACCAACCGCCGTTCTACAACCCGGCCGCCGACGACCCAGCGATCCAGTACCTGCAGGAGCGCCGCCGCGAGCTCGGCGGATACGTTCCCGAACGTCGGTCGAAGTTCACCCAGATCGCGCTGCCCGACGATTCGGTCTACGAGATCGCGCGCAAGGGCTCCGGCAAGCAGGAGGCCGCCACCACCATGGCGTTCGCCCGACTGCTCAAAGACCTGCTCAAGGTGCCGGGCTTCGGGCAGAGGATCGTGCCGATCATCCCGGATGAGGCGCGCACCTTCGGCATGGACGCCTACTTCCCGACCGCGAAGATCTACAACCCGAACGGCCAGCACTACACCTCGGTCGACCGCGATCTGCTGCTGGCATACAAAGAGAGCCCGCAGGGCCAGATCATCCACGTCGGCATCAACGAGGCCGGCGCGTTCTCGGCGTTCACCGCGGCCGGCACCTCCTATGCCACGCACGGCGAACCGCTCATCCCGGTCTACGTCTTCTACTCGATGTTCGGGTTCCAGCGCACGGGCGACGCCATGTGGGCCGCGGGCGACCAGATGGCGCGCGGCTTCATCATGGGCGCCACGGCGGGACGCACGACGCTGACCGGCGAGGGGCTGCAGCACGCGGACGGGCACTCGCACCTGCTCGCGTCGACGAATCCGGCGGTGGTCAGCTACGACCCGGCATACGGGTACGAGATCGGGCGGATCGTGCAGGCCGGGCTCGAGCGGATGTACGGCGGGCAGCATCCTGACCCCAACGTCATGTACTACCTGACGGTCTACAACGAGCCGATGCAGCAGCCCGCCGAGCCGGAGGATCTCGACGTCGAGGGCCTGGTCAAGGGCATCTACAAGCTGAAGGCCGCCGAGAATCTCGGGCCGAAGGCGCAGCTGCTGGCGTCGGGCGTCGGCGTTCCGTGGGCGCTCGAGGCGCAGGAGCTGCTGGCGCGCGACTGGAACGTCGCCGCCGACGTCTGGAGCGTCACCTCGTGGACCGAGCTTCGACGCGACGGTCTGGCCGCCGACGAGCACAACTTCTTGCACCCGGAGGAGCCGCCGCAGGTCCCGTACCTCTGGTCGAAGCTGGCGGGGTCCGAGGGGCCGTACGTCGCGGTGTCTGACTACATGCACGCCGTGCCCGACCAGATCCGGCCGTTCGTTCCCGGCGACTTCGCGACGCTCGGCGCCGACGACTTCGGCTTCAGCGACACGCGCCCGGCCGCTCGGCGGTATTTCAAGATCGACGGACCGTCGATCGTGGTTCGCACCCTCCAGTCGCTCGCGCGCCGCGGAGAGATCGATCCGAGCGCGGTCGCACAAGCGATCGAGAAGTACCAGTTGCACGATGTCACCGCCGGCACCTCGGGATCGGCGGGCGGCGAAAGCTGATGCGCGCCGTGAGCCGGTTGGGGCCGTCGGGTTCCGCGCGTGCCTGAGCGCACGCGCGACCAGACGCTCGCCTGGCTGCGCACGCTCTCGGGCGAGCTGTCGACGGCGACCCTGAAGCGCTTGGATGACACGCTGCCCTGGTACCGCGACATGCCCCCTGGGCGCCGCAGCGCGGTCGGGCTGGTCGCCCAGGCCGGCATCACGAGCTTCATCTCGTGGTTCGAGGATCCGACCTCGACCCCGTGGATCGCGGCCGATGTCTTCGGCGCCGCCCCGCGTGAGCTGCTGCGCTCGGTCAGCCTGCAGCAGACGCTCCAGCTGATCCGCGTGACCGTCGAGGTCGTCGAGCAGCGGGTCACGGATGCCGACGAGTCGCTGCGCGAGGCGATCCTGCTCTACTCCCGCGAGATCGCGTTCGCGGCTGCCGACGTCTACGCGCGGGCCGCGGAGGCCCGCGGCCTGTGGGACGCGCGGCTCGAGGCACTCGTGGTCGACTCGATCCTGACCGGCGAGTACGACAGCGAGCTTCCCAGCCGCATCGCCGCGCTCGGCTGGAACGGCCACGGCGCTGTCAGCGTTCTCGTCGGAACCGCCCCGCGCATCCTGGACGTCGACATGCTGCGCCGCACCGCCCGGCACCTCGACTCCGATGTGCTGATCGGGGTGCAGGGCAGTCGGCTCGTCGTCGTGATCGGGCGAGTGGATCCTGCCGAGGAATCGGATGCCCACGAGGCGCTGCCCTTCCTCGAGATCGCCGCCCAGCTAGAACCCGGCTTCGGCCCCGGGCACCTGGTGCTCGGCAACGAGGTCCCGTCGCTGGTCGATGCGGCGCGCAGTGCCCGTGCCGCTCTGGCGGGTTTCGCCGTCGCGAGGGCCTGGCGCAATGCGCCGCGGCCCACCCTCGCCGACGACCTGCTGCCCGAGCGCGCGCTGGCCGGCGACACGCTCGCGCGCGCGACGCTCATCAACCGGATCTTCACCCCGCTGCAGAACCACTCGAGCGAGCTGCTGAACACCCTGTGGTGCTACCTCGACAACGGGCGGTCGCTCGAGGCGACGGCCCGCGAGCTGTTCGTGCATCCCAACACCGTGCGCTACCGGCTCAAGCGGATCAGCGAGGTGATCGGCTGGGACGCGACGGGTGCGCGTGAGGCGCTGATCCTGCAGTCGGCGCTGATCCTCGGCTCGATCGCGGCGCAAGACGGCGCGCGGAAGTAGCCCGGCTCCCCACCCCTCCGCGAAAGTACGCGCTTCTGCGTACTCTCGGCGTCGAGAGCGGGCTCGAAACCGACTCTCGCGAAGCTCAGGCACCCAGCACGGCAGATGCGTTGTCGCAATCCGCCAAGGTCCGGCCGGATTCTTCGTGCGGCATGTTCGACGCGAGCCGCCTGTTGTTGACACACTGGGAGGGTGAGTGTCGTCATCGTCGCGCCCGGTCAGGGATCGCAAACCCCCGGATTTCTCGAGCCCTGGCTCGCCGAGCCCCGCTTTGCCGACCATCTCGGCGCCCTGAGCGAGGCCGCAGGCGTCGATCTGGCGCGCCACGGCACCGTGTCGGACGCGGACACCATCCGCGACACCGCCGTCGCCCAGCCGCTGATCGTCGCCGCGTCGATCATGTCGCTCGCCGCGGTGCTCGACGAGGGATCCGGCTCGGCATGGAAGAGCAAGACCGCGGGCATCGCCGGCCACTCGGTGGGCGAGATCGCCGCCGCAGCCGGTGCCGGCATCCTGAGCGAGCCGGACGCGATGAAGCTGGTCGCCGCCCGCGGCACCGCGATGGCGGCGGCCGCCGCGCAGGTCGCGACCGGGATGAGCGCCGTGATCGGCGGCGATCAGGACGAGCTGCTGGCCAAGCTCGAGGCCCTGGGGCTCCAGCCCGCCAACTACAACGGCGGCGGCCAGCTCGTCGTCGCCGGAGAGCTGTCGGCTCTGGCCGCGCTGCAGGACGACCCGCCCGCGGGAGCCCGTGTCATCCCGCTGCAAGTCGCCGGCGCGTTCCACACCCGCTTCATGCAGCCGGCGGTCGACTCGCTCGGCTCGGTCGCGGCCGGGCTGACCGTGAACGATCCGGACTGGACGATCTGGACCAACAAGGACGGCTCGATCGTGACGAGCGGCTCCGCCTTCGTCGACCTGCTGGTCGGCCAGGTGGCCTCGCCGGTGCGCTGGGACCTCGACATGCAGGCCTTCGCCGAAGCCGGTGTGACCGGCCTCATCGAACTCGCCCCGGCCGGTGCCCTCGTGGGTCTCGCCAAGCGCGGCCTGAAGGGCCTGCCCACGGTCGCCGTCAAGACCCCTGATGACATTCCCGCGGCGCACGAACTGCTCGACGCCGTGCAGGATTCCGATCTCGCAGACGATGGAGCATCCGCATGACCGCCCTCACGCAGTCCGTCGGCCACCCGTTCACGCGCATCCTCGCATTCGGGGCGGCGCGCGGCGACCTCACGGTGCCGAACTCCGAGCTGGTCGAGGCGATCGACTCGAGCGACGAATGGATCCGGCAGCGCACCGGCATCATCACCCGCAAGCGGGCCAGCAAGGGCGTCGACGCGATCGATCTGGCCGAGACGGCCGGGCGCGAAGCGATCGAGAAGTCGGGCATCCGCCCTGATCAGATCGGCGCGGTGCTCGTGTCGACGATCAGCAACGTGGCGGTCACCCCGTCGATGTCGTCGCTGCTGGCCGAACGGCTCGGGGTCAGCCCGGCACCCGCCTACGACATCAGTGCCGCGTGCGCCGGCTATACCTACGGGATCGCTCAGGCCGACGCTCTGATCCGGGCGGGGGCGGCCGACTACGTGCTCGTGGTCGGCGCCGAGAAGCTCTCGCAGTACGTGCACCCCAACGACCGCTCCATCTCGTTCCTGCTCGGCGACGGCGCGGGAGCCGCGGTGGTCGGCCCGGCCGACGAGCCCGGCATCTCGGCCACCATCTGGGGCTCCGATGGCTCGAAATGGGATGCGGTCGGCATGAACGCCACCTTCGAGGAGTACCTCGACAAGGTCAAGCCCTGGCCGACCATGCGCCAGGACGGCCAGGCCGTCTTCCGCTGGGCCGTCTGGGAAATGGCCAAGGTCGCCAAGCAGGCGATCGAAGCCGCCGGGATCACCGCGGCCGACCTGGCCGCCTTCATCCCGCACCAGGCCAACATGCGCATCATCGACGAGCTCGCCAAGCAGATCGGCCTGCCGGACACCGTTCAGATCGGTCGCGACATCGAGACGACGGGCAATACCTCGGCGGCCTCGATCCCGCTGGCAGGCCATCGGCTGCTGCAGGAGCATCCGGAACTGAGTGGCGGCCTCGCGCTGCAGATCGGATTCGGCGCGGGGCTCGTCTACGGAGCCCAGGTGGTACGGCTCCCCTAGGATTGTCCACGGTCGTTCGACACATACACCCCTGCACCACCTTTCAAGGAGATACGAAATGGCACTGTCCCAGGACGAGGTTCTCGCCGGTCTGGCTGAACTGATCAACGACGAGACCGGCATCGCGACGGACACGGTGGAGATGGGCAAGTCGTTCACCGACGACCTCGACATCGACTCGATCTCGATGATGACGATCGTCGTCAACGCCGAAGAGAAGTTCGACGTGAAGATCCCCGACGAAGAGGTCAAGAACCTCGTCACGGTGGGCGACGCCGTCAACTTCATCGTCAAAGCGCAGAGCTAGAGCTCACCATCGGGCATCGGGCGGGGAGCGCGGGCCGCTCCCCTGCCCCTCGCCCGGCCTTCGCCGGGTTCTTCCACGGGAGAAAGATCGAATGACCAAGAAGATCGTCGTCACCGGAATCGGCGCGTCGTCGCCCGTCGGCGGCACAGCGCCCGACAGCTGGACCGGCCTGCTGGCCGGCGAGTCGGGCGCCCACAGTCTGACCCAGGAATGGGTCGCAGAGCTCGACCTGCCCGTCACCTTCGCCGCCGAGGCGAAGGTGCGGCCCGATGAGGTGCTCGAGCGCATCGAGATCAAGCGTCTCGACCCAGTCAGCCAGTTCGCCCTGATCTCGGCGCGCGAGGCCTGGGCGGATGCCGGGGCTCCCGAGATCGATCCCGAGCGCCTCGGCGTCGAGTGGGCGACCGGGATCGGCGGCCTCTGGACCCTGCTCGACGCCTGGGACACCCTCAAAGAGAAGGGTCCGCGGCGGGTCCTGCCGATGACCGTGCCGATGCTCATGCCGAACGCCGCGGCGGCCGCGGTGAGCATGGCGCTCAACGCGCGGGCGTTCGCGCGCACCGACGTGTCGGCGTGCGCCTCGAGCACGGAGTCGATCGCCAACGCGTACGACCATCTGCAGGCCGGCTACGCCGACATCATCGTCGCGGGCGGCTCTGAGTCGTGCATCCACGGCATCACGCTCGCCTCGTTCGCCTCGATGCAGGCCCTGAGCAAGCGCAACGACGATCCGGCGACCGCGTCGCGCCCCTACGACATCAGCCGCGACGGCTTCGTCATGGGCGAGGGCGCTGCCGCGCTCGTGCTCGAGACCGAGGAGCACGCCCAGGCGCGCGGCGCGCACATCTACGCCGAGATCGCCGGAGGCGGCGTCACCAGCGACTCGTACCACATCACGGCTCCCGACCCCGAGGGCTGGGGCGCCGCGCGCGCGGTGCGCGCCGCCCTCGAGCAGGCCGGGGCATCCGTCGACGAGGTCACCCACATCAACGCGCACGCGACGAGCACCCCCGTCGGCGACATCGCCGAATACAAGGCCCTGCTCGCGGTCTTCGGCGAGCGGGTGCACGACATCCCGGTCTCGGCCACGAAGGCCGCCACCGGCCACCTGCTGGGCGGAACGGGCGCGCTCGAGGCCATCTTCACGATCCTCGCGGTCAAGAACCGCACCGCACCGCCCACGATCAACCTGACCGAGAAGGACCCAGAGATCCCGCTGTCCGTCGGTGTCGAGGCCCAGCCGCTCGGGGATGGTCCGCAGCTCGCGATCTCGAACTCGTTCGGTTTCGGCGGCCACAACTCGGTGATCGCGGTCCGCAGCTACGACGTCTGAGCGTCGGAGCGGTCACGCCAGTTCGAGCACCCGCTTTCGCGGCGTCCTGTTCGCCATGAGACGCTCGAGCACGGCCATCGCCTGCTCGGTGTCCTGTTCGTCGAACAACCGCCCCCGCGGCTCATCGTGACCCTCTGCCCTCGGTGCGGTCACGACGCGTGGGCCGGTGCCCACTGTCCGTGCTGCTGCGTGCCTGCCCATCGGGCTAACCCACTTTGTGCAGCCAGACGACAGGGCTGTCTTCGCTGGCATGGCGGAACGACTCGAGCTCGTCATCCCAAGCCTGACCGAGCGCCAGGCGCAGCTCGCGGTGCAGCTCGAACGCGTCGGAGCCCGCAGACTCCATGGCGAACCGGATCCGGTCTTCGGGGATGACCACGTTGCCGGCGGTGTCGGTCTGGGCGAAGAAGATGCCGAGGTCGGGGGTGTGCATCCATCGGCCGCCGTCACTGTGCGGAGAGGCGTCTTCGGTGACCTCGTACCGCAGGTGCTCCCACCCGCGAAGTGCCGAGGCGAGCGCGGCGCCTGTGCCCCGCGGGCCCTCCCAGTAGTACTCCGTGCGCTGGGCGCCCGGCAGCACTGGCTGGTCGCGCCAGTCGAAGTTCACGGCGCGCCCGAGGGCACGACCAGCAGCCCACTCGACGTGGGGGCTGAGTGCGCGAGGTGCGGAGTGGATGAACACCACTCCACGGGCGCGCGTCATGTCGGCACTGTGTGCAGCAGTCACTTCTCTCTCCATTCGTCGGTGCGACTTCCCCATCGACTGACGAACGAATTGCGTGCTGCTTCTCGAATTATGCCCGACGACCGGCGAGAATCACAAGCCTGTTGTTCCGTGTCGCCCCGTAGTCGGGACAGCTACTTCGCCTGGTCGTAGCTGTCGACCACGGCGACGGTGAGCGCGAATTCCACCGGCGCGGAGCCGAACATCAGGCGCCCGGCCTCGGCGGCCGACTCGCGCAGAGCCGCGGCGACCTCGTCGGCCAGCCCGGCCGGGGTGTGCACGATCATCTCGTCGTGCAAGAAGAACACCAGGTGCGGGCGGGCGGTGAGCGGGGAATTCGCCTCGTCGCCGCCGCCCAGCTGCCACAATCGGCGGCGCAGCGAGGCCATCCAGCACAACGCCCACTCGGCGGCGGTGCCCTGCACCACGAAGTTGCGGGTGAAGCGGCCCCAGCCGCGCGCGTCGTTGCGCACCTGACGCAGTTGGGCATCCGTGGCGGTCTCGTCGTCGGCGTCGCCCCCGAGGCCGTGGCGGCCGGGCGGCGAGCTGCGGCCGAGCCAGGTGCTGACCACCTCGCCGCGCTCCCCCGCCCGCGCCGCGTCTTCGACGAAGCGCATCGCGACCGGGAACACGCGCTCGATGCGCGGCTTCATCCGGCCGCTCTCGCCCGTCGTGCCGCCGTAGATGGCGCCCAGCATGCCGTACTTGGCCTGCGGGCGGGTCTCGACGGCGCCGGCGTCGACCATGCCCTGGTACATGTCCTGCGCCTGGCCGGCGCGCGCCATCGCGACGTCGCCCGACATCGCGGCGAGCACCCGCGGCTCGAGCTGCGAGGCGTCGGCGACCACGAAGGTCCACCCGGGGTCGGCGATGACGGCACCCCGCACCTGGCTGGGCAGCTGCAGCGCTCCCCCGCCGTCGGAGGCCCACCTCCCCGTGACGACACCCCCTGGCACGTAGATCGGCCGGAACCGGCCGTCGTGCACCCACTCCTCAAGCCAGTTCCAGCCGTTCGCCGAATGGAGCCTGGCCAGCTTCTTGTACGCGAGCAGCGGCGCGATCGCGGGATGCTCGATCCGTTTCAGCTCCCACGAGCGCGTCGAGGTGGCCTGCAGCCCCGCGCGCTGCAGGCCCTTCACGAGCTCGACCGGCGAGTCCGGATTCAGGTCCGGCACGTCGAGCAGCTCGCGCACCTCGGCCAGCAGCGCCTCCATGCGCGCCGGGCGGCCGGCGGCCGGGCGCGGGCCGAGCAGCTCGGTGAGCAGCTCGTCGTGACGCTGCGGACTCCACGGGAGGCCCGCGAACCTCATCTCGGCGGCGATCAGGGCGCCGACGCTCTCGGCCGCGAGCAGCAGAGCGAGGCGGCCGGGCTGGGAGCTGCCGTCGACGGCGGCGCGCTGCCGCATCCACTCCGCGACCGGATCATCGTCGTCGGGCGGCGGGTCGAGGTCGAACAGGGCGTCTGCGGCATCCGCGGCTTCGGGGGTCGGATCGTCCCACGAGCCACGGGGCGCGAGGGCCAGCTCCGAGGAGGCCGTGGCCGCGGACCGGCGCAGGATCCGGTGGCTCATCCGCAGGTCGACGCAGCGCTCGATGCGCACACCCGCGGCCAGCAGCGGCGGGTACCAGGTCGCGGTGTCGTTCCAGATCCAGCGCGGATGCTGGGGCTCCCGCTCGCGCACGAACTCGGCCAGCGCGCTCCCGACCGGGGCACCTTCGGCCAGGTGCACGCGGCCGAGTTCGGAGCCGTCGTCATCCAGCCCGACCGCCACCACCCCGGCTGCGGACTGGCGGAGCGCGATGTGCACTCCGCCAGTCTGCCGCGTTCCAGCGACCGCGACTCGTGGTCGCGTGCCGGCTCTGGAGGCCCTGCTAGCGCGAGACGAGCCCGGAGGCCGGATCCAGGAAGAGCGGTCGGCCATCGTGATCCCGGTGCGACGAGAAGTCGAACATTCCCGAGATCGAGCCCGCC
>DASTNC010000038.1:0-38697 GCA_035721225.1 Pseudolysinimonas sp. | reverse complement strand
CAGCGAGATCACCGCGAGTTCGCCGCTGGGCGCCGCAAACCGGGAGGCCACCGCGCCCACGGGAGGGATCGTCCAGTCCAGGTCGTGCGGCACCTCTGCGTCGAGACGTGCGGCATCTTCGCCCGCCTCGTCGGGACGGGGACTCCGCGGTTCCAGAGCGGTCACCGCAGAAGCCTAGAGCGAAGGTCGGCCTTACGCGGTCTTCTTCTTGGCAGGCGCCTTCTTCGGCGCGGCCTTCGGGGCATCCGTCGCCGCATCCTTCGGGGCTGCCGCGCTCCGCTTGTTCTCGACACTGCGCCGCAGCGCCTCCATGAGGTCGAGCACCTCGCCGCCGCCCTGGCCCTCCGCCCGTCCGAAGGTCGCCTCGGTGTCGAGGGCATCGCCCTGCTCGAGCTTCGCCTCGACGAGGATGCGCAACTGCGCCTGGTAGTCGTCGGTGAACTTCTCGGGCGTGAAGTCGCTCGCGAAGCTCTCGACCAGCTGCTTCGACATCTTCAGTTCGGCATCCGTGATCTTGGGCGACTCGTCGAGCTCGGGGAACCGCGCCTCGCGCACCTCGTCGTCCCAGAGCAGGGTCTGCAACATCAGAACGTCGTCGTGCACGCGCAGCGCGGCCAGCCGGGTCTTCTGGCGCAGCGCGAACTGCACGATCGCCGTGCGGTCGGTGGCCTGCAGGGTCTGCCGCAGCAGCACATAGGCCTTGGTCGACTTGGAGTCGGGCGCCAAGAAGTAGCTCTTCTCGAACATGATCGGGTCGACCTGGTCGCTCGGCACGAACTCGACGACGTCGATGTCTTTGCTGCGCTCGGCCGGCAGCGACGCCAAGTCTTCCGGCGTGAGGATCACCGTCTCGTCGCCGTCGACGTACGCCTTGGCGATGTGCTCGAAGTCGACGATCTCGCCGTCGATCTCGCAGCGGCGCTGATAGCGGATGCGCCCGCCGTCTGCGTCGTGCACCTGGTGCAGGGGCACGTCGTGATCCTCGGTCGCGGCATACAGCTTCACGGGCACGTTGACGAGACCGAAGCTCAGGGAGCCCTTCCAGATGGAGCGCATGCTGTCATTTTCCTCTGCGGATGTGGACGATGTACACCCCCGTGGCTACCGTGGGCCTCATGGCGAACGAAGAGGGCCAGGACAGCTATGTGAATGTCGGCGGTCACCGTCTGCGCCTGACCAACCTCGACAAGGTGCTCTACCCCGAGACCGGCACGACCAAGGGCGAGGTGATCGACTACTACTCGCGGGTGGCCGACGCACTCATCACCCACGCCCGCGACCGGCCGGCCACCCGCAAGCGCTGGGTGTCGGGAGTCGGCGCCGCCGACAAGCCCGGCCAGGTGTTCTTCGAGAAGAACCTGCCCGACTCGGCGCCGGACTGGATCGAGCACCGTCCGATCCAGCACTCCGACCACATCAATGAGTACCCCCTCGTCAACAACCTGGCCACCCTGGTCTGGATCGCTCAGCAGGCCGCCCTCGAGATCCACGTGCCCCAGTGGCGGTTCGGCCGCAATGGCGCGCGCAAGAACCCGGATCGCATGGTGCTCGACCTGGACCCCGGCGAGGGTGCAGGCCTGGCCGAGTGCGCGGAGCTGGCCAAGCTGGTGCGCGAGCTGCTGCAAGGCATGGGGCTCGACCCGATGCCGGTGACCAGCGGGAGCAAGGGCATCCATCTCTATGCGGCACTCGACGGCACCCAGTCGAGCGACGAGGTCTCGGCGGTCGCGCACGAGCTGGCGCGGGCGCTCGAGGCCGACCATCCCGACCTGGTCGTCAGCGACATGAAGAAGGCCGTGCGCGGCGGCAAGGTGCTGCTCGACTGGAGCCAGAACAACGGGTCGAAGACCACGGTGGTGCCGTATTCGCTGCGCGGGCGGCTGCACCCGACCGTCGCCGCGCCGCGCACCTGGCGCGAGATCGCCTCGCCGGGGCTGAGGCAGCTCGAGTTCACCGAGGTGCTGAAGCGGCTCGAGACGAAAGGGGATCTGCTCGCCGACCTGTCGGCGGGCCACACAGCGCTCCTGAACAGCGGGAGCGACCCGAGCGGTGAGGACCTCGCCGAATACCGGCGGATGCGCAACAAGAACGTCACACCAGAACCCTTCGGCGACGTGCCGGGCAGCGATCCGAGCTGGAAGCCCGATCCGGCGAATCCGCATTTCGTGATCCAGGAGCACCACGCGAGTTCGCTGCACTTCGACTTCCGGCTCGAACGCGACGGGGTGCTGGTGAGCTGGGCGGTGCCGAAGGGCGTTCCCACCGATCCGACGCAGAATCACCTCGCCGTGCACGTCGAAGACCACCCCTTCGAGTACGGGACCTTCGAGGGAGCGATCCCCCAGGGCGAATACGGCGCGGGCGAGGTCGCGATCTGGGACCGCGGCCGCTACGAGCTCGAGAAGTGGCGCGACGGGGACGGCAAGGAGGGTGGCGAGATCATCCTGACGATCCACGGCGAGAAGCACGGCTCGCACCGGCTGGCGCTGATCCAGACCAAACAGGGCGACAATCCCAAGAACTGGATGCTGCACCTCATGAAGGATCAGGATGCCGTCGACTGGGACGCGCCGGGCGGCCCTGTCAAGGTGAAGACCGGTGAACCGTACCGGTCAGGAGGCCACGGCCACGCCAGCGTCGCCACCGGCCGCAAGGGGCTCGGCCCGCCCAAGAAGACCGTCGTCGGGTCGCGGACCGCGAGCGATTCGGTCCACCCGATGCTCGCGACGCTCGGCGCCATCACGGGCGTCGACCGGTTCCGCGGCGGGGACGACCCTGCACATCCGATCTGGGCATACGAGATGAAGTGGGATGGCATCCGGGCGATTGCGACCATCCGCGGCGACGAGGTGACTCTGCGTTCGAGGAACGGACTCGATCTGACGCCGAGCTACCCCGAGTTGGCGGAACTGGTGAGAGCCGTCAAGGGCGACGCCGTGCTCGACGGCGAGATCGTCGCGCTCGACACGAAGGGCAGGCCGAGTTTCGGCGCGCTGCAGCAGCGAATGGGGCTGACCAGCCAGCGCGACGTGGAGCGCGCCCGGCTCAACACACCCGTGCATTATTTCGTGTTCGACATCCTGCGCCTCGGCGGCGTCTCGCATGAACACGACCCGTACCAGAAGCGCCGAGCTCTGCTCCTCAAGACCGTGAAGGATCGCGGACCGATCACCGTTCCCCCCGACGCCGGCACCGACCTCGACACCGCGTTGGCTACCAGCAAGAGGCTCGGCCTCGAGGGCGTGATGGCCAAGCGCCTCGACAGCCCCTACCGGGAGGGCAAACGCAGCCGCGACTGGATCAAGCTGAAGCACACGCTCACCCAGGAGGTCGTGGTGGGCGGCTGGCGACCGGGCACCGGTCACCGCGCAGACAGCATCGGCTCGTTGCTGGTCGGGATCCCGGATGCCGACGGCCTGCGCTATGTGGGTCGCGTCGGCACCGGCTTCACCGACCGGCAGCTCGCCGAGGTGCGCACCCGGCTCGACGCACTCGCCCGAGCGACCAGCCCGCTGATCGGCGTGCCGAGCGCCGACGCGCGCGACGCGCACTGGGTGACCCCGAGCCTGGTCGGAGAGGTCGAGTTCGCCGAACTCACCGCAGACGGCCGTTTGCGGGCTCCCGCCTGGCGGGGGTGGCGGCTGGACAAGAACCCCGATCAGGTGGTTCGCGAGACCGTCAGCTAGCCGCCGCCCCGTTCCCGATCAGCTTTCGTCCGACTCGGCCTTCGCCTGGGCGATGGTGTCGAGCTCGGACTGCGGGAGGGTGATCACGCCGGTGGCCGGAGTGAGACCGCTCAGGCGCTCCGGCGACAGAACTCGGGCGACCTCGTCGGCCGACATCAGCCCCGCGTCGACCACAAGCTCGGCGATCGACGAGTTGGTGGTGAGCGCCGTGTGCGCGAGTGTCGCCGACGCGGCGTAGCCGATGTAGGGGGTCAGCGCGGTCACGACCCCGACGCTGGTCTCCACCTGCTGCGTCAGCCGCGCCGTGTTCGCGGTGATCCCGTCGATGCAGTTGACCCGCAGGGTTCGGCAGGCGTTCGTCATCCACGAGAGCGACTGCAGCAGGCTGTGGGCGATCACGGGCTCGAAGGCGTTCAGCTGCAACTGGCCGCCCTCTGCCGCTGCGGTGACCGTGGCATCCGCGCCGATCACGCTGAAGGCGACCTGGTTGACCACCTCGGGGATCACCGGATTCACCTTGCCCGGCATGATGCTCGAGCCGGCCTGGCGCGGCGGCAGGTTGATCTCGCCGAGGCCGGCCTGCGGGCCGGACGAGATCAGCCGCAAGTCGTTGCAGATCTTGCTCAGCTTGACGGCCGCCCGCTTGAGCGTGCCGCTCAGGGTCATGAAGATCCCGGCGTCGGCCGTCGCCTCGATCAGGTCGGGCGCGGTCTCTTGCGGGATCCCGGTGAGCTCTTCGAGGTGGCGGCGCACCGCTTCGGCATAGCGCGGGTCGGCCGTGATCCCGGTGCCGATCGCGGTCGCGCCCATGTTGATCTCGTTGAGCCACGGGATCACCTCGCTGAGCCGGTCGAAGTCCTCTTGCAGGGTGTGCGCGAAGCCGCTGAACTCCTGGCCGAGGGTCATCGGCACGGCATCCTGCAACTGGGTGCGGCCGACCTTGAGCACGTGGGCGAACTCGACGCCCTTGGCCGCGAAGCTCTTGGTGAGCTTGGCGTGCTCCTCGAGCAGTCGCTGCACGCCGAACACCATCGCCAGCTTGATGGCGGTCGGATAGACGTCGTTGGTCGACTGGCTGCGGTTGACGTCGTCGATCGGATGAAGCTCCGAGTAGTCGCCGAACTCCAGACCCAGCTCGTGGAGGCCCGCGTTCGCGATCACCTCGTTCGTGTTCATGTTCGTCGAGGTGCCGGCCCCGCCCTGGATCACGCCGACCACGAACTGGTCGTGCAGCTCGCCGTCGACGATGCGCTGGCAGACCGCGTCGATGACGTCGGCCTTCCTGGCGTCGAGCACGCCGATCTCCTTGTTGGCGCGGGCGCTGGCCTGCTTCACGCGCGCGAGGGCGCGCACCAGGTCGGGGTAGTTGCTGATCGCCCGGCGCGAGATCGGGAAGTTGATCAGGGCGCGAGCCGTGTGAATGCCCCAGTAGACGTCGGCCGGGATCTCCATCGATCCGAGCGAGTCGGTCTCGGTGCGGGTCGGGCCGTCTCCGGCGAGCAGCTCATGCGCCTCATTGGGCCCGGTCGTGCCGACGTGCTCATCGCCCTGGATGAACTGCTCGTGACTGGTGGGCGCTTGGGCGAGTCCGGTCGTGTCGGGCATCGCAATCCTCCTTGATCGTGATGGGTGCTTCGGCCAGGTGCTCTGAAGCGGGGCGCGCCTTGTGGGCACCCGATCGATGCTACGAGCCGAAACCGGATCGTGGGGACTTCAGGGGCGGAAGAAGAGCACGATCAGGTAAATACCGCCCAGGTCTGCCCCCCGACCTGGGCATCGCGGGGCCGGGGAGCGCGACCGTACGCTGACGGGACACGGCCGGCTCTCCCGGCCTCACTCGTGAGGGAATCAACATCGTGCATTCGCGTCGCGTTCTCGGTGCCGTCGCACTCGGCGCGATCGTCGTCGCCGCGATCAGCTTCGGCATCGTCGACGTCTCCATCGCCGACGCGAACAATTGCGTCGGCGCGACCGTGTGCACGGATGAGTCGGTGCCCCCTGTTGCCGTGACCTTCGCCGCACTCGGCGCGCTCGCCCTGCTGGTCAGCATCATCCCGATGGTGCAGTGGATCGTCGAGGCGATTCAGACCGGGCGCACCAGCACCCGCGATGCCGACATCGAAGAGGCCGTGCTTGCGCGGCGCCGCACTCGCGCCCTCGCGCTCGACGACCACCTCTAGGACTTCGATGCCGCAGCGACCAGGAACGATCCTTGCGCCGGTCCCGATCGTGCACGGAACGCACTGCGCAGGAGTGGGATGCGAGCACGACGAGCTCGCGGGCTCCGGCTACGAGCCGGTCGCACCGAGTGCGCGCTCGACCGCGCGCCACCGCGGATCGTCCCGCGGGCGCCGGGCGCGCCTGCAGCTCGAGGCCGGCCCGGTATCACCGCGCCCGGCGGCGCACAGTGCATGAGGCTGCGCCTCTCTTCTAGTCGAGTCGGCTGACCCCGAGCACCCGCACGACCGCAACGCCCTGCTCGGCCGAGGCGACCAGGTCGACCTCCGCCGTGATGCCCCAGTCGTGATCGCCGGCCGGGTCGTCGAGGATCTGCCGCACCGTCCACACCCCGCCGGCTCCCGGCGGCTCCTCATCGATGATCACCCGAGCGGCGCTGCGGGCGTCGGGGCCGGTGCCGATCGAATCGTGTTCGGCGAAGTACGCGTCGAGCGCCTCGGGCCAGCCGGCATCCGGATCGAGGGCGACCAGCTCATCGTCGTTCTGCCGCGCGGCGAGGTGCACGCGCCGCCACAGCTCGTTGCGCACCAGCACCAGGAAGGCGCGACGATTCGTCACCACGCTCGGCGGCGTGGGCGGCAGGACCGGCGGCTGCTCGATCACGTCCACGCCGGCGTCGCGGCGACCCGATGCGTCGCCGTCAGCTCCAGCGAGCCATTCGTCGAGCAGGCTGGAGTCCACCTGGCGCACCAGCTCGCCGAGCCACTCGATCAGGTCGCGCAGCTCATCGGTCTTGGCCTCATCCGGAATCGTCTGCCGCGCCGCGCGGAATGCGTCGCTCAGATAGCGCAGCACGAGCCCCTCGCTGCGGCCCAATTGGTAGAACGCGACGAACTCCCCGAAGCTCATGGCCCGCTCATAGAGGTCGCGCACCACCGACTTCGGTGACAGCTCGAAGTCGCGCACCCACGGCTGACTCGAGGCGAAGGTCTCGAAGGTCTGCTCGAGCAACTCGGCCAGCGGCTTCGGCCAGGTGACGTCCTCGAGCAGTTCCATGCGCTCGTCGTACTCGAGGCCGTCGGCCTTCATGACGGCGACGGCTTCGCCCCGCGCCCGGAACTGCTGCTGCGACAGGATCGCCCGCGGGTCGTCGAGAGTCGACTCGAGCACGCTGATCATGTCGAGGGCGTAGCTCGGCGACTCCCGGTCGAGCAGGTCGAACGCGGCAAGCGCGAACGGCGACAGCGGCTGGTTGAGCGCGAAGTTGGGCTGCAGGTCGACGGTGATCCGGATCGACGCGGACCCGTCGAATCCTCCCCCGCGCTGGTCGACGATGCCTCCCGCCCGCAGCGTGCGATAGATGCCGATCGCCCGTCTGGCCAGCTCGCGCTGCCGCGCGAGGCTCTCGTGGTTGTCGAAGACCAGCGAGCGCACGTTGGCGAAGGCCGACCCGGGCTCTCGCGCCGCGACATCGGACCCGGGGCGGCCGAGCACGTTGATCAGCATGGCCGCCGTCATCTGCATCGAGCTCGTCAGGGTCTCGGGAACCGCCGCGATCATCCGCTCGAAGCTCTGCGGACCCCAGCTGACGAAGCCGTCGGGCGCGCGCTTCTTCGGGGTGGCCTTCGCGCGCTTTCCCGCGGCGGCGACCGCCTCGGCCTTCGCCCCGATGCGGGCGTTCTCGATCTCGTGCTCGGGCGCCTCGGCGACCACCTCGCCCGCGGTGTCGAAGCCGGCACGACCGGCCCGGCCGGCGATCTGGTGGAACTCGCGCGCCGTCAACTGTCGCATCTTGACACCGTCGAACTTGGTCAGGCCGGTGAACAGCACGGTGCGGATCGGCACGTTGATCCCGACGCCGAGCGTGTCGGTGCCGCAGATCACGCGCAGCAGACCGCGTTGAGCGAGCTGCTCGACCAGGCGACGGTACTTGGGCAGCATCCCGGCATGGTGGACGCCGATGCCGGCCCTGATCAGCCGCGAGAGAGTGGCTCCGAATCCGGCGGCGAAACGGAAACCGCCGAGCGCGTCGGCGATCGCGTCGCGCTGATCCCGCGTTGCGACCTGGGCGCTCGACAGCGCCTGCGCCCGTTCGACCGCGGCCGCCTGGGAGAAGTGCACGATGTAAACGGGGGCGAGGCCGTCGCCGAGCAGGTGCTCGACGGTCTCGTGCACCGGCGTGCTCACGTAGCGGTAGTCGAGCGGCACCGGGCGCTCGACGCCGGTCACCTGGGCGACCTCGCGACCGGTGCGGCGTTCCAGGTCGGCGGCGATCGCGGTGACATCGCCCAGCGTCGCCGACATCAGCAGGAACTGCGCACGGGGCAGGAGGAGCAGCGGCACCTGCCACGCCCACCCGCGCTGGGGATCGGCGTAGAAGTGGAACTCGTCCATCACCACGACATCGGCCGCGGTCTCCGCCCCCTGACGCAGCGCGAGGTTGGCGAGGATCTCGGCGGTGCAGCAGAGGATCGGCGCATCCGGATTGACGCTGGAATCCCCGGTGACCAGGCCGACGTTCTCAGCCCCGAAGGCCTCGACCAGCTGGAAGAACTTCTCGCTGACGAGCGCCTTGATCGGTGCGGTGTACCAACTGCGCTGCCCCTGGGCGAGTGCGGTGGCATGCGCGGCGAGCGCCACCAACGACTTGCCGGTGCCGGTGGGCGTCGAGAGCACGAGGTGCTTGCCCAGCACCAGCTCGAGCAAGGCCTCCTCCTGGGCCGGGTAGAGCCGGATGCCCTGCTCGCGCACCCACTCGTCGAAGATCCCGACGAAGTCGTCAGGGTCGAAGCCCTGCCCGACAGACCCTGCCCCCGATGGATGGGCAAGACGGTCGACGAGCACGAACCGAGTCTGCCGTACCGGGCTGATCACCCCCGCAGGAAGTCCCCGCACAGGCCGGCTTCTGCCCTCAGCCGACCCCTGAGGGGGACATCCGTGTCCCCTTGTTGGGGTCAATGCGGGTAGTATCCTCCGCCCCTTCTTTCCCCGTACCATTCAGGTGGGAATCAGCGGGAGACCAACCCGAGAGCGCGAAGGAGTGCAGCATGCCAGACGAGGACGTGCGCGTTCCCGCCGGGTGGTATCCCGACCCGCTGGGCCTTCCGCAACTGCGCTGGTGGGACAACCACGCCTGGACCGAGCACATTTCGGATGCGCGCCAGCCCATGATGGCGACCGAGACCGTCACGGCGAAGCTCGCCTTCGCCGACGACAGCCGGCCGTCGAGCGAGCGACCGTTCGCCGACCCCGCCGACGAGGCCGAACAAGACCTGAGCCGTCGCGAGCGGCGCGAGCGCGAGCGCCAGTTCGACGACGAGCCCCTGCCGTTCGGTGCCGCTGATCTCGACCCCGTTCCGCCGGCCGCCGCCGCCTTCGCCGACCCGATCCGCTCCCTCGAGGCCCCCGAGCGCGACCAGGTTCCGGTCGACGACCCGGCCGTCGCCTTCCAGATGGCCGCACGCGGCATCCTCGACGATGCGCCGACCAGCGCCCCCTTCGATCTCGACACCCGCTTCGAGGACCTGCTGGGTGAGACCTCCGTGCCGCGCTCGGCGTCCGCCCACGTCAGCGAGTCCGCCTCGTCCTTCGTGCCGACCGCGTCGGCCGAGCAGCAGTGGCCGTCGCAGCCGTGGCAGCCAGAACCTGCCGCGTTGCGGTTGATCACCGAGGTGCCGACGAGCACCGGCCCGGTCTGGATCATGACGCTGATCCCGCTCTACACCCTCGTGGTCGGACTGCTCATGCTGCTCTCCGGAGCCGCCGAGACGACCTCGACGGTCGCCCTCGTGCTGATGTTCGGCGTGCCCTATCTCGCGGGCATCGTGCTCGCCTTCCTCGACTACCGCACCCTGCGTCGTGCCGGACTTGAGCAGCCCGCGCCGTGGGCGTTCGCGATCCTCACGGTGGGCATCTACCTGGTGGCGCGCCTGACCCGCACGCTGCGCGAGTCCGGCACCGGCTTCGGTCCCCTGTTCACCTTCCTGGCACTCGGTCTGTCGCTCATCGTGGCGAACGTGGCTGTTCCGGGGCTGATCATTCAACTCGCGCCCGCCAGCTTCGCCCACCAAGCCGAGATCGAGATCACCCAGAGCGGGGCGGCGCTCGGCATTCCGCTGGTGGCGACCTGTCCGCCGACGCCTCCTCTGATCCCGCTGCAGTCCTTCGTCTGCCAAGCCCACAAGCCCGGTGGTGCGACCTACGACGTCACCGTGAGTCTGCAGCGCTCGAACGGATGGATCTCGTGGCGCGTCGACGACTGGGGCGTTTTCTCAACCGCCGGTTGACCCAGGATCTGACCTCATAAATGGGGACTCGGAACATACCCCGAATGGGGTCCTGTTCTCGGGAAGCCCCGCTCATAGACTGAAAAAGCCGTCAAACAAAGGAGGGGATGCGCGTGACTGATCAAGCAACGCGCGTCGTTTCGGCGGGCTGGTACCAAGACCCGGCGTCATCTGCTCAGGTGCGCTGGTGGAACGGTATCGCCTGGACAGAACACGTGCGCGAGAAGCCGACCACCTCCCCTGCGACGAAGGCAGAGGGGGCCGTCGGGCAAGGCGGTCTCGCCGTCGCCACGACCCACGACTCGTCCGCCACTGAGACCACCGAGGAGCGCGTCGCCGCTGTTCGCGAGCTCGAGCACCAGTTCGGCATCGGAGCCGTTGAGAACCCCGTCGTCGGCGGCGGGGCATCCGGCACCGCGGTGGCGAAGGGGATGGCCGCGGGCAGCGCGGCGGCCAGAACAGCCATGAGGGCGTCGGCCGCACGCGGCTCCACCGGCTCGGCGTGGATGATCTCGCTCAGCCCGCTCCTGGCTCTCGTGCTCGCCATCGCCGCGGCATACGTCTACCTGTATCTGTTCGCCAACCCGATCGTCTTCGTGGTCGCGGCCGGCATCCCCTATCTGCTGTGCGTGGTGTGGGCGCTCAGCGACGGCCGCACGCTGCGTGCCCGCGGATTCGAACCGCCCCGGCCCGCGCTCGCGCTGTTGACCGGCCTCGGCTACCTGATCGCGCGACGCACCCGGGTTCCGGGGTCGGGCCCGATCGCCATGCTTCTCGTGGTCGCCGTTCTGGCCCTCGGCTCGCCGCTGGCTGCCATTGGACTGGGGCAGACCCAGGGGCTCGCCAACGCTCTGAACGTTCAGCGCACCATCAGCGCCGACTACATCAGCCACGGCAAGGCCGTCTTCGTCAACTGCCCGCCCTTCGTCGACGCGGTCACAGTCGGCTCGTTGTACACCTGCGACGCCACAACGGCCACCGGGGTGCACCGCACGATCTGGGTCAGCATCGACGGCAACGGCAAGTTCAGTTATTCCTTCGGTCTCTGAGCTGCTGACGCCGCTGTTCTCCTGATGCGGTAATCAGGTGCTGGTGACTCTCCATGACCTCCGGCTAACGTAGCCGGATGGGGAGACACGTCAACGCCGAAGCGGGAAGCGACGAGAGTCCATCGACCGCGCCTGAGGAGGGCACGGGCAGCGCCGACCCGCAGCACGAGCACGCACGGCACATCGCGGAGTCGGCGCATCCGCTCGAGCCGCAGGCCGTGATCTCGCCGGACACGCACGTCGGCGTCGAGTTCGGTGCCGTGACGGGCGCCCCGGATGCCGAGGCACCCCCCGCAAACCCCGACGCCCTCATCGAGCACGGCCAGGTCGGCGACGGCCACGAGATGGAATAGCCGCGTGACTCGTTCCCCCGCGAAGAGGGGGTCACCCGCCTGTCCGCTGCTGATTAGGCTGACGATTGGAGCGCGAGAAACCCGATTCGAGCGCCCGTCGAGGGGGGATCCTCCATGTCATACCCGAATGGCGCCCCCGCCGCCGCCTGGTATCCGGACCCACAAACGCCCGGTCTTGTGCGCTGGTGGGATGGAACGAAATGGACCGAGCACGTCTCGGTGCCCGCGACTCCGACGCAGTCCGAGCCGACCGCGATCGAATCGACGATTCCGCAGATCGACGAGGCCGACGCGGCACTTGCCGCGGCCGACGCCGAGCACGCGGCCGCCGATGGGTCGGGGCAGCACGTCACCTACATCGGTCGCCACGCAGCGGGCGCCGAGCCGGCGCCTCGGCAGGCCCCCCGGGTGCCGCCGATCCGGCCCCGCCAACGCAGCGAGGTGCGCGGGGACTCGCTGCTGTCCGCCTGATCGTTCCTGATTCGAGCGGGTCCCCGAACGGGGGGCTCGGATAGCCGCTGCACGCCCCCTACTGTGGGGCCAGGAAACGTTGATGGGGGGAAACGTGTCCACTGCTTCGTCGACGCCGGCCGGAGGCTGGTACGCCGATCCTTTGGATGCATCGCTGTTGCGGTGGTGGGATGGCACCACCTGGAGCAAGCAGACGATGCCGGCCGATGCTGCGCACAGCTCGTCGAACGCGGACGCCTCGCCTCTGACCGCTGCGGCTCCGCTGCTGACCGCCGTGCCCCGCCCGGAGGAGCCGTATGTTCCGCCGAACTCGGTGTTCCGGCTGGCCGAAACAGCGGCGGGCGACGCCTATGTTCCCGAGTGGTCGGGCCTTGCCGACATCTCGCAAGAGGTTGCGCTCAGCGGGGTGCCCGTGCAACTCGCTCTCAGCTCCACCCCGTCTGAGCCGCCGATCCCGGTGTCGGCCGATGTGTTTCCGATGCTCAGGGGCGAAGAGCCCGTCGCCCCGGTGAAGGACCCGGCCTGGAAGGTCGAGGCGCCTCTCGCGGCTCCCATCGATCAACTGTTTCCGGTGGGAGCGCCCGCCGCGCCGGCTGCGCCCGCCGCGCCGGTTGCTCAAGTCGCGCCCGTCGCGCCGGTTGCTCAGCCCGCGCCCGTGGTGGCGCTCGGTGCGCCGATCTCGCCGCCGTCCGTCGAATCCGTCCTCTCGGCCGCCGTCTTCCCGATGGCCGAGCCCGTTGCTGCGGCGGCTCCGGTTGCTCCGGTTGCTCCCGCCTTCGTGCCGCAGCCATCCGGCGACTCCTTCCCCGGAATCGTCCCGACAGCGGCGCCCGCGGCAGCGCCGACCATGTTCGCCGAGCCGCCGGCCCCTGCGCCCGAGTCGGCGCCCGACTCGACCGCGGCCGCGGCTCCCGCCGCGGTCCCCGTGGCGGTCGCGCCCGCAGCGCCAGAGCCGACCGTCTACGCCGAGCCGACTGTCTACGCCGGGCCGCCGCCGACGGCGGTCGGGACCAACCCGGTCGCGCCTCCCGACTTCCAGCCCTTCGCGGCGAGCACGCCGGATGCCACCTATGTGCCGCTCGTTGCACGGCCGATTCCGCAGCCGCGGCAACTCGGAGCTCCGTCGGCCCCCGCGATGCCGTCCGAGATCGTCCCGGCGATGCCCTTTGCCGTGCCGAGTCCTCCGGCCGAGCAGTGGCCGACCGCGGGCGCGCCGGTCCCGGGAGTCCCGGCAGTCCAGGACCAGCCGCACCCCGGCGACTACGTGCCGTTCGACCCGAACTCGGTGCACCTCGAGCCGGTGCCGATGATCCCGTTCAGTTCGCGGGACCCCTACAACTCGGCCAGCACCGCCCGCCCGGGCATGCGCGCCTACGCGGCGGCCCCCATCGGCCCATCCGGCTCGACCTGGACCGGCGGCCTCGCGTTCATGCTCCTCGCCCCGCTGATCTCGGCCGCGACCTTCCTCCTCTGGACCCAGCTCACGCCCCTCACCCAGGTCTCGGCCGAATCGCTGAGCTGGCTGCCCATCGCGCTGGCCGGGATCGGTCTGCTCGGCCTGGCATCCGCGCAGATCGACAGAAACGCCCTAGCCCGCCGCGGATACTTCGACTTGGCTTCGCCGTTCTGGGTGCTGCTGATCCCGCCCCTGATCTATCTGATCGTGCGCGCTCTGCGCCTGCGCGGTCAGGGCAAGGGCGCGGGGCCGGCCATCGGGCTGTGGGTGCTGTCGTACGTCGCCTCGTATGCCCTGATCGGACTGATCTCACTGGGCTGGCTGTCGGCGCCGACGCCCCAGCGGGTCGCCTTCGTCGAGACCACGATGCAGCAGCAACTCGCCGCGAAGAACATCGTTGCCACGGTGAACTGCCCCGCCGTGACGAGCTTCTCGCCCGGGTCGACCTTCGACTGCACGGCCACTCCCCAGCAGGGCGTGCCGCTGACGTTCCGCGTGACGGTGAGTGACTGGGTGGGCGACTTCACCGCTGCGCAGGTAACCTCGAGCACCTCCTGAGGCCGTCGCAAGCCGGCACCGCCCGCCGTCCGTAGGCTGACGAGGATGCGACTCCTCCTGATCCGGCACGGCCAGACGCCCGCGAACGTTCGCGGCGAGCTCGATACGGCTGCGCCCGGGCCCGCGCTCACCGAACTGGGCAGAGCCCAGGCGGCCGCGGTGCCGGACGCCCTGGCGTCCGAGCGGATCGACGGCATCTACGCGTCGCGGCTGGTTCGCACGCAGCAGACCGCGGCCCCGCTCGCGCGCGTTCGAGGCGAGATGCACCGGGTGGTGCTGCCCGGCATCCACGAGATCGAAGCCGGAGATCTCGAGGGGCGGACAGACAAAGAGGCCGTGCGCGCCTATGTCGACGTGATCTGGGCGTGGGCCGCCGGCGATCTTGCGCAGCGCATGCCGGGCGCCGGCGACGGCCACGAGTTCTACGGCCGCTTCGACGCCGACCTGGCCCGAGTGGCCGCGGAGCACGACCCGGACGCCACGGTCGCCGTCTTCAGCCACGGCGCGGCGATCCGCGTCTGGACGGCGGCCCGCGCGACGAACATCGCCCCCGACTTTCCCGGACGGCAGCACCTCGAGAACACCGGCGTCGTGGCGCTGACCGGCTCGCCCGCCTCGGGCTGGATCGTCACCGAGTGGGCAGGCCAACCGCTCGGCGGCGCCGCGCTGAACGCCCCGTCGGCCGACGATGTCGCCGGCGCGATGGAGCGCTAGGCAGGAGCACTCGCCCGCTACTTGCCCTTCAGATCCTTTCGCAGGATCTTGCCCGCCGACGACTTGGGCACCGAATCGACGAACGACACGGCGCGCACCTTCTTGTGCGGCGCGACCTGCGAGCCGATGAACTGGATCACCGCTTCGGCGTCGAGCTGCGATCCGTCTTTGAGCACGACGAACGCCTTCGGGATCTCGCCCGCCTCTTCGTCGAGGGCGGCCACCACGGCTGCGTCCGCGATCTCGGGATGCGTCAGCAGCAGCGCCTCGAGCTCCGCCGGCGCGACCTGGTAGCCCTTGTACTTGATCAGCTCCTTGAGACGGTCGACGATCTCGAACGAGCCGTCTTGGTTGACCCGCGCGATGTCACCGGTATGCAGAAAACCGTCGTCGTCGATGGTCTCGTGGGTCGCCTGTTCCTGACCCAGGTAGCCGAGCATGACGTTCGGTCCGCGCACCCAGAGCTCGCCGGCCTCGCTCGGGCCTTCTGCGGGCATCTCGATCTCGGCGCCGGTCTCGGTGTTGACCAGCTTGCATTCGATGTTGGCGATCGCGAAGCCGATGCTGCCGCGCGACACGTCGTCGCGGTCCGGAGGGATGACGTGCGAGACCGGGCTGAGCTCGCTCATGCCGTAGCCCTGCTGCATGTGGACCCCGAGCCGCTCGGTGACCGCGAGAGACAGGGCCTCGGACAGCGGCGCGGCGCCGCACATCATGCCCCGCACGGCCGACAGGTCGTACTGATCGACCATCGGATGCTTCGCCAACGCCACGGCGACGGGCGGCGCGATAAATGCGAACGTGCTCTTCTGGTCCTGCATCACCTGCAAGAACTGGGCGAGGTCGAAACGCGGAAGGGTGATCAGCGAGGCACGGCGGTAGAAGGCCAGGTTCAGCAGCACGGTCATGCCGTAGATGTGGAAGAAGGGCAGGAAGGCCATGATCCGGTCATCGGCTGTGGCATCGAGCACCGGCTTGCACTGCACGACGTTGGCCACCAGGTTCGTGTGGCTGAGCTGCACGCCTTTGGCGAACCCGGTGGTGCCCGAGCTGTAGGGGATGACGGCCACATGCGTCGCCGGGTCGAAGCTCACCTCGGGCGGGGTCTCACCCTCGCCCAGGAGGTCACGCAGGCTGGCGTAGCCCTCGAATCCGTCGAGGACGACGATCTTGTCGTCCGGGATGTTCGCAGCCGCCGCGGCGGCGCTGGCGACCGGGAGCAGGGCGCTGACGGTGAAGAGGAACTTCGCCTTCGAGTCCTGCAGCTGGCGCCCCATCTCGTCTGCGGTGTACAGCGCGTTGACGGTGGTGGCTGTCGCTCCCGAGCGCAGGATGCCGTGGAACACCGTCGCAAACGCCGGCACGTTGGGCGAGTGCAGGGCGATGACGTCGCCCATGCCCAGCCCGCGAGCCGCGAGCGCGCCGGCCAGCAGGTCGATCTGGGCCTTGAGCACGCCGTAGGTGGTCTCCGCGCCGCTCGGCCCGTCGATCATGGCCACCCGAGACGCGTCGTCGGCGCTCACATGCGCGAACAAGAAGTCGTAGACGCTGAGTTTCGGGATGACCTCGTCGGGATACGGGCTCGTGAACATGCGATCTCCTTCGATCGGGTTCTTTGCATCCTCGCATTGACCGCTCCAGCATGTCCACGGCTCGCCTGGGTGTTGCCCGCATGTCTGCGACGCGGTCTTGCAGTGCGGTCGGCCGAGGCGTGGGCTGGACGGATCCCGAAACCGCGCAGACAAGGAGACGCCATGAACGACGACACCGAGCCGAATCAGCCGATGAGCACCGACCTGCCATCCGAGCCGGCCACACCGGGCACGCCCGAGGGGCCGCTGGACCCGACCGGCCCCGACAACCCCCCGGGCCCGATGGATCCCACCGACCCGAACAGGCCACGACCCACCAGCCCGCTGCCGAACTGAGTCGAGAAGGTGATCGCCTACTGAGCCGTGTAGCCGCCGTCGACCAGATGGTAGCTGCCGGTGATGAAGCTGGCCGCGTCGCTGGCCAGGAACGCGACGAGCGCCGCGACCTCCTCGGGGGTGCCGAGCCGGCCCAAGGCGTGCTTGCCGGCCAGGAACGCCTGCGTGTCGGCGTCGAGCGCGCCGTCGACGAGCGGCGTGTGGATGAAGCCGGGCCCGACCGCGGTGACCCGCACCTTGTGCGCCGCGTATTCGAGAGCCGCGTTCTGGGTGAGTCCGAGCAGTCCGTGCTTGGCGGTCACGTAGGCGCTCGACATCGCGAAGCCCACCGATCCGAGGATCGAGGCCATGTTGACGATCGATCCGCCGCCGTTCTCGGCCATCGCGGGCAGTTGGGCCTTCAGTCCGTACATGACCGAGTTGAGGTTGACCTCGATCACGTGGCGCCATCCCTCGAGGGTGTAGTCGCCGATGGCCGCCTGCTCGCCGCCGATGCCTGCGTTGTTCACGGCGATCCGCAGCGGCGCAAGCGCGTTCGCCTCGTCCACGGCCGCGACGGCGAGCTTCGGGTCGGTCACGTCGCCGACCAGGCCGATCGCGGTGCCGCCGGCCGCGGTGATCTCGGCGACCACGGCATCCACCGGTTCCTTCTTCAGATCGACGACGACGATCTCGGCGCCGTTGGCCGCCAGCAGCAGGGCGGTCGCCTTGCCGATCCCGGATGCCGCTCCCGTCACGATCGCGGAACGTCCCGCCACGTCGTAGCCGGCCATGATGTCCTCGTTCTCTCCACCGCCGACAGGTTCGAGCCGTCGTGACGGTGGTGCCGAGGGCTCACCGACGACGCTAGGCAGCGATCAGGCTGCGGGGATGAGGCTTTGGTCCCGCGAGATCAGTCGCCCTGGAACCACGGCGGGTAGACCGCGACCTTCGGCGCCGCTCCCCCGACGTCGGCGAGCAGTTGGCGCACCTGGTCGCGCACCGGCTCGTTGGCGACGCCAACCAGGGTGATCGCCGAGAAGGGGACGGGAGCGGCGGCCAGCAGCTCGGCGTCCAGCAGCTCGGGGTCGAGTGCGTAGCTCGCGCGCAACAGGGCCGTGCCGGCGTCGCCCGCGGCGAACCGGGTGGCGGGAGCCGCGGCATCCCCGTTGGCGAAGACCACGTCGGGGCCGACCGCGCCGGCCGAGGTGACCAGGATCACGAACTCGAGCGGGTTCGAGGCCCGCGCGGCATCCGACCAGTGCACGCCGGCCGCTCCCCTGCGCAGCTCGTTCCAGCGGCTCGCGTTCGGGCTGAGCTGAAACGGCACACGGTCGGCGGCCGTGCCGCCCACGGCCAGCTCGACACTGGCGCGCAGTTCGCGCGTGGTGGCCGAGCTGACGTCGACCTCTGGTGAGGCATCCGCCCGGATCGCCTCATCGATCACGATCGCCTCGAGGTTGCGCAGGTGCGTCACGTGGTAGACGCGCTGCGTGTTGAGCAGCATCGTCGGCCGGGCGCTGGTGCGCTTGGGCTGGGGGCGCGGTGCGGTGGCCGCCGAGCCTCGGGATGCCGCGGGGCGACGAGCCGTCGTGGTCGCCGCGCGCCGCACCGGCTCAGGCGCCTGTCGCGGGAAGCAGATGTCGCACAGCCCGTCTTCGAAGCCGTGGATGCACTCTGCCAAAAGGTCTTCCTTACGTTGCCGGACTGTTCCACGTTACGCCAGTGGGGGCCATGGCGTCGGCGAGGTCACGGATACCGCGGCAACCCGCCGCAAATGCCATCCGCGATCAACCTGTCCGCCCTCATGCTCGCAAACGCGCAGGACGGTCCATCCTTGATCGACTAACTTGTCCGAGGTATCCCGCGCGCCATTGCGTGCAGGTTTTGGCGCCTAGCCAGCGACGTTCGTGACAGTTGGATGAAGAACGCGGCCTCACCGAAACGACGACGGGTTCCCGGCCACACTTCGAGCCTCCACCACAGGGTGCCGTCAGGAGCGTAGGCATCCGGCGGGTATGCATCTCTCAACTCACTAGTCATCTGCCACGAGCCTTGTCTTCGGAAGGGTGGGGGCCGTGACGGGCGGATCACTTGGGCCAGCAGTTCGCCAGAGACGACCGTCGAGCTCGACTACGAAGGGATCGTCCAAGGTGCCGGGTGTCACTCGGACGCTAACGAACTCCCCAGGCTCCGGGACCTCGACATTGAGTGCACGGGCGATGGCGCGGTGAGATTCGTAGTCGCCACCAGGGATGAGGATGCCTTCAGCGGCAAGGGCTGACCGTGCTCCCCCGTTTGCCCGGACACGCTTCATATAGTCGTCCTGCTGAGCGACCGTGGCCACGGCGTTGCGACCGACCCGGCGACGCGTCGCGACCCGAAACAGCTCATTCACTCGCTGCTGGCCAGAGCTGCCTGCAAAGACTCGATCCCGCTCCCCGTGGTCGAGCTGAAGAAGAACGTTGGGAGCCATCGGCGCTCCACGGAAAACCCAGGCGATCGACCTACGCCCCTCCTCGTTGAGACCGGTCTTTCCGTCCCGATTCGAACTGCTCCTCAGGAACTCAGGCGCAGCGCGGACGACGCCGACCGCCCACTCAGAGTTCTCGTCGTCAGCGTTGCAGACAAGTAGCAGCTGGCCGAAACACTCCGGGGGCAGCATCCAGCCGCCCATGCGAAAGGAGTACTTGCAGTCGATCTCGTGACCGGCTATTTGGAAATCGAGCTTTGTCCCGTCTTCAATAAGATCGGTGAACTCTCTGCGGAGGTTGATCTCGACGAGGGTTCCGGAATGAGTCTTTTCGGTCTTGTACAACTGACCCCAGGCGTACCTGCCCGTGTGCTGCCCGTCGTATAGCTGGTCGAACGTGCGACGGAAGATCGACCCCAGCCTCCGCTCGAGGTCGTGTGTCGCTGACAGAGCTTCAAGCACGTCAGCCAGCTCATTGTCAGCGGGTCCGTCCTTTTCCGACACGGACCCAAAGCTACTGGCTAGGCGGCGGTGAGAGTCCTAACTGACGTGGCTGCGCCCAAAGCAGCCGCAATGGCATGGCCGACACCAGTCGCAACTGGCGGGGGAAAAGCATTGCCGATTTGCCTGTACACCGAGGTCTTTCGCCCGACGAACTTCCACGAGGTATCGAACCCCTGGATCCTCGCGACCATCTCATTGGTCAGCCTCGGAATGAGGTCAACAGGAGCGTCACCGCTTGGAGCACTATCGGCTATGCCTCGACCGTCAACGCCCAACTCCAGCCAAGCGCTCCGTGCACGCGTCGGGCCCAGGTCGGCACCGCCATGCTTCTTCGAACCACCGACGACAGTCGGCGCGATTCCGTTGGCCCGCCGGGCCCACGTCTCGGCTCCCTGCCATCCGTTTGCCGCCATCAGGGAGTACAACGTCTCACCGACCACGGGCGGGGTCGGCACCGCACCCGGCCACTCGAACTTCTTGAACTGGCGAGCTTTCATAGCGACGAGGATGAACCGCGGTCGTAGCTGGGGAACTCCGAACTCAGAGCTGTAGAGAAGCTGCCAGCTGGTGGCGTATCCCATCGATTCCAGTTCACCAAGAATCGACGATCGGTAAGTCGCAAAGCGCGCAGACGCGAGGCCCTTGACGTTCTCGAGCATGACGGCCGCCGGGCGCGCTTCTCGCACAAGGCGAAGCGCCTCAGGGAAGAGATCCCGCTCGTCTGACGGCCCTAACTGCTTGCCCGCGACGCTGAAAGGGGGGCAAGGGACCCCCCCTGCCAGAAGATCAATCCCTCGGAACTCGCGCCCACTAATGTTCCGCACGTCGTCGGTACGCACGTCCCAATGTGGTCGATTGGCTCGAAGTGTCTGAGCGGCGTCAACATCTATTTCGACAGCAAGTGAGTGACTGAATCCAGCACGCTCGAGACCCGAAGACTGGCCACCTGCCCCGGCGCAAATCTCAAGCACACTCAGGTCGTTCGTTCCCACGCTGTTTCCGTCCTATCGATCGCATTCATCATCCCGATCGGCGCCGACATTGCCCATGAGGACTCGCGAGAACCAAGGAATGGACTCGTGAATATGGTCGATGCCGCCCTCGCTCATCGATTACTTGATGTCGGGCGATGGGCCTTCCGCCATGAAAGCGGCTTCTGCACATGCCCAGAGCTGGAGTTCGTCCTCGGGCAGCTCGTCAAAGAAGGTCTCGAGGATGGGGCCGCCGGCTACGAACCCGATTTCACGGCTGCACCGGGCATCCATGGTCCTCACTCCCGCTTCCCGTACACGTAGAACCCCTCCCCCGTCGCCACCCCGAGCTTGCCCTTGTCGATGTAGTTCGCCTTGAGGTAGTCGGCGAAGGCCTGCGACTTCGGCGAGGGGTTGGCGCGCGCCACGTGGTACGGCGTCATCAGCCCGATCACGTCGTAGATCTGGAACGGCCCAGACGGCGCACCGGTCGCGATGCGCCAGGTCGTGTCGACCGTCTCGGGGTCGGCGATCCCGTCGACGAGCAGCTCACCGGCCGCGTTCAAGAAGGGCACGAGCAGCGAGTTCAGCACGTAGCCGGCCTTCTCCTTCTTGATCTCGATCGGCACCATGCCGATGTCGCGCGCGAACTCGACGACCGTGTCGTAGACGGCGGGCGAGGTCAGGGGCGATCCCATCACCTCGCCGACGTTGAACTTCCAGATCTCGTTGGCGAAATGCAGGGCGAGAAAGCGATCGGGGCGACCGGTGGCATCCATCAGCTTGCTCGGCAGCAGGGTCGACGAGTTGGTGGCGAAGATCGTCTGAGACGGGGCGACCGCGCCGAGGCGCGCGTAGAGGTCGCGCTTCAGCTCGAGCTGCTCGGGAACGGCCTCGATCACCAGGTCGGCATCCTTCACGGCGTCGGCCAGGTCGACCGTGTAGCGCAGCCGCCCGAGCGCGGCCTCGGCCTTGCCCCCGGCGGCGCCATCGAAATCCTCACGGATGTAGCGGTCGGCCAGTTTGCGGAAGCGCAGCCTGGCGGCCTCGAGCGCGGGTTCGTCGACATCCCAGGCGACCACGTCGAACCCGCTGAACGCGGTCTGGAACGCGATCTGCGACCCCAGCACTCCGGTTCCCAGCACGGTGATGTTTCTCAAGCCAGTCATTCGTTCCTCCTAGAACCAGACGCTCAACCACGGGGCGCGGTCGACGTGAAGCAGTGTGTCCGCCGCGGCGGCCGAGCCGGGGCGCAGCTCGGCGATGCGCTCGGCCGCGACCAGGGTCGCGACGCTGACGCCGCCCAGGTAGATCGCCGACAGCTCGTTGGCCGACATCGACAGGGCGGCCACGCCATCCGGAACCTCGTCGAGCTTGGTCACTGTTGCGCACTGGGTGGTTTCGACAGGCTCAACCACCAAGCTCCAGATGCCCGACGCGAACCCCAGCGGGTCGCTCACGTCGAACACGACCGCGCCGGCCGCCGAGTACCCGCGGGCCTCGTAGACGGCGGGCACGTCGAGCACCCGCAGGTACTCGTGCTCCCAGACGTCGACGTGCGCCGCACGGAAGTCGCCGAGCAGCCAGCGCATCGGCTCCTCGGCTCGGCGCAGCGGCGCCTTCAGCTCGATCGTGAGGTCGTGTTCGAGCAGAAAGCGCCACAGACCGAGATCGGCCTCGGCGGTCTCGGCATCCAGTCGGACGAGCGTCACCGAGTGCTTCGTGACGTCGTCGCCGTCGGTGAGCCGGAACAGCGGGAGCCCGCGCGTGACCCCGCCCTCGTCGACGTAGCGCACGGCGCGCAGGCCCCTGGTGCGCTCGGAGTCCGGCTCGGTCGCTCCCACCACCTGATCCCAGCGCAGCGGCCAGACGTCGATCTCGCCCGGGCTGGCCAGGCGCACCCGGTCGTGCAGCACCGGAAGCTGCTCGCGGTACTCGTCGAGGCTCACATACTCGATACGGTCCGCGGATGCTGCGGGCCCCGACCATCTCACCCGGCGCGTGTCGATCGTCCAGTCGGCCGCGTAGGTCGCGGGGGCGAAGCCGAATCTGCCGTAGATGGTGGACTCCGAGACCGTCAGCATCGCCATCGGCACCCCGAGGGCGGCGGCGGTGCGCAGCTCGCCCTCGAGCAGGTTGCGCGCCACGCCCCGTCGTCGGTGCGTCGCAGCCACCGTGACCCAGCTGATCGCCCACGACTTCAGCGTGCGGGGGTGCTCGATCGTGCTGCCCGGCAGTGTCAGCTGCACCAGCCACGAGTTGAGGGTCGCGATCGGCCAGCCGGCCACGTCCGCAGCACCGGGCCGGGCGGCAAGACGGTCGTCGTACACGCCGAGGGTGCGCCGGTATCCGATCCCCTCGGCGGTGCGCTTCACCTGCTCATCGCTGCGGCTCGCCTGAAGAAAGCCGCGGTCGTTGGCGCGCAGCCACGCGCCGAACTCCGCCTCGTCGCTCGTGTCGACCACGGCGTAGCGCAGCCCCTGCGTGGCGAGCGCGGCCGCTGAGGTAGCGTCCGCCGGAGCGGACGTGAAGGCGGAGGATGCGTCGCTGTCGGTCATGCCCCCAGCGTATGGCGAGCGTGGGGGCGCGGTCAGGCCTGGTGGCGGGCTTTCGCCGCCGACCACAGCAGCGCCTGCACCCTCAGGGCGAGATCACGCAGCAGCGCGGCCTCGGCATCGCTGAAGCACCGCGGCTTCGTGTCCACGACGCAGAGCGCGCCGATCCTGACGCCCCCCGGGGCCTCGAGCGGATAGCCCGCGTAGAACTTCACCTGCTCGTCGCCGACGACCCACGGATGCGAGGCGAACCGGGCATCCTTCGACGCATCCTCGACGACGAACAGCCGGGACTTCTCGACCGTCGTGTTGCAGAAGGCGTCCACGCGGGGCATGTCGTCGGTGCTCACCGAAACGGCCGACTTGACCCACTGCCGGTCGTGGTCGAGAAAGGTGACCGATGCCCCGGATGCGCCGAGCAGATCGCGCGCCATGCGAGTGATCCGGTCGACGTCCGGATCTTCTCCGGTGCCGATCACCCCCAGCGCATCGAGCGCCTCCTGCCGTGCCTGCTGCGACTGCTGCGGGAGCAGGTCGGCCGGACGGAGCCCGTGCAGGAGCGGATCGAGGGCCTGTGCGATCGCCGGAGCGATCGCGTCTGCGAAGATCTCGTACACCTCGATCGACCCGGGCTGCACGAAGTGCCCGGGATCGCCCGGGTTGACCGGCACGTATTGGACGCCCGGAATGACCTCGGCGAGATGACGCGACTCGTCATTCAGGCGAGCGGCCTGGCGCCGGATGACGCGTTTGGCGAACGGCGGGAGGTCGGTGTAGGTGGTGAAATCGGGAATGGCCACCAGGAACACCTGCGGCACCCGGGAGACCGCCTGCAGCAGATGCCGCATGTCGCGTCGCCAATCCGCCGGGCTGGTCATGCTGACCGTGTCGCGGATCCCCATCACCAGGATGATCGCGTCGAATCGACTGGTGTCGTAGCTGTCGACCAGCGCGGCAGCCTGATGGATCATGAGCGTGGTCTCGCTCGCGAGTTCGAGGTCGACTCCACGGCCGGTCAGGGGCGACAGGCGCCTGGCCAGTTGACCGCCGAGCCCGAGTTCGTAGGAGGTGACCCCGAGTCCGCGGACCGTGCCCGTGCCCATCAGCAACAGGCGATCGGCATCCGGCCCGACGGTGTGGACCAGGGGGGTGTCGTGCGGGATCGGCAGCTCGCCGTATCGCGCCAGCGCGCGGGTGAACAAGGCCTCGAGAGCGCGACCGACCACATAAGCGCCCGGGCCCCTCATGATCGCCCCGCACGCCGCGAATGCCCCGCATGCCCCGTGTAGTTGTTCATCGCGACCTGATCCCCGACTCCGACTCAGGTGGCTGCCACTGGTCGGATGTCCCCCATCCTACCGACCCGTTCGGGGTATCCAGGGAATGTCGAGAACGATCACACGAATCGAGCGGCCGCCTGCACCCGGGTGCGGACTTCGAAGAGATCGGTTCCGCCCACCGAAACGCCCGGAACGCCGATGCGCACCAGGTGCGCGAGTCGCGATCGCTGAACCAGCAGGGTCTGCGATCCGCGGATGGATCCGAGCTCCATCACGCCCTCGGGGCTGCCGTCGTCGGGCACCACGATGGCGAGGGCCGAGAACTTGACCTTGGCCTGGCGCGCGAAATTGCGTGCGCGGTCGGCGAGTTCGTGAATGGGTCGCTCGTCGGCATGGATGCCCGGCCCGACCAGCTCGCCGCGCCGGACCGCGACCGTTCCGCCCCAGTCCTCGCTGAGCAGACCCCACAATCCGCTCGGACCGAGCACGATGTGGTCGATCTTGCCCGCGGCCCCCTGCGGACCCGCGGTCAGGCCGTTCTCGGGGCGGGCGTTGCGGCGCACCGGGTCGGTGCGCACGTCGTTCCACACCGTGAAGCCGATGCCGAGGCCGGCCAGCACGACGGCGGTGTCCTCTTCGGCGACGGCCGACGCGAGCAGGCGCTGGATCTCACGAGGCGCCGACCGCACCAGGGTCAGGTCGTAGGGGTCCGGGACCTCGACGCCGCGACCCACCCACTCGTGCAGCAGGTCGAGGTACTGCTCGCGGTACCAGCCGCCCGGATGCCCGTAGGTGCGGGCCTGCGGACGCGAGGTGCTCGCACGCGCCGTCGGAGCGGGCGGAGCCCAGGTGCGCGGCGAGTCATCGATGTTCCACACCTTCTGGGTGCCGTTGTCGTACGCCGTTCGGGCCTCGGGCGTGCCGATCTGCTCCCAGGCACGTTGCACGGCATCGAACTGCTCGGTCGACCCTCCGGTGTCGGGATGAGTCTCGCGCAGCCTCCTGCGGTATGCCCGGCGGAGCTCGGTGGTCGTGGAATCCATCTCGACCCCGAGCACGTCATACGGACTCGACGTCAGCGGACTTTCCGGCACCCCCACACTCCCATTGTGCCGTACTCCTACCAGCCGCCTCCTCCGCCACCCCCGCCGCCGCCGCCTGAGAAGCCGCCGCCGAACGAGCCGCCCGAGAAGCTCGACCATCCGCTGCCGCTGCCGCTGGTGGTCGAGGTCGGCACCGGAAGGGTCGCGGTTCCGATGCTGCCGAGCATCGAGGTGAAGACCACAGACGAGAACGCCGACTGGCCGACCCAGAAATCCGGCGCGGTGTTCGTGCGCTGCAGCTCGAGCTCGAGCACCTTCGACCACTGGTCTTCAACGCCCCAGATCACCGCCCACGGCAGCAGCTTCTCGTACAGCTTGACGAGCTGCTTGCCGTCGCCGACGTCGATCCGCTCGGCGCCGGTCGGGCTCTGCAGCACGCGCAGGCGGTCCTGCTCGGCGAGTTGCAGGTACATCCGCATGCCGAGCAGATAGTCGTTCCAGGCCGCCCCCTTGTCGCTGAGCTTCTTGACGCCGTTGACGCCGACCAGGGCCGAGATCACCCCGATTCCCCCCGCGATCAGGCTCACGAAGGCGAAGGCGAGGCCGCCGGCTCCCCCCGCGATCGCCGCGCCGAGCGCAACCAGGAACAGCGCGCCGGCGATGACCAGCACGATGATCGAGCCGGCCGTGTGGCGGCGTCCGTCGTATGCCCCGTTGTCGTCGAGCCAGGTCGGCACCAGATCGAGCACCGGCCGCAGTTTCTCGGCCAATGCCGTATCGCCGTACTTCTTCAGGTCGTGTGTCGCACCGGCCTTCTTGTCACCGAACAGGGCGTCGATCACCAGCGGTTCGTAGCCGGTCAGGCCGGTGCGATCGAGCAGCTGCACGGAGTAGTCGGCCGCGCGCGCGCTGCCCACCGGATAGCCGAGCAGCCGGGTCTTGCCCCGCACCGCGAGGCTCACCAGCTGGGCGGGCAGCTCGGTCGACGGCCGGCCGATCAGCTCGGCCGCAGCCATGATGTCGATGCCGTCCGGGGGGCTGTACTGGGGAACGATGATGCCGCGCGCCGGTTGGGTCTTCTTGCGGCGGGCGACGAAGCCGCCGATGGTTCCCACCAGAACCGCGGGGAACCCCAGCAACGACAGCAGCCATCCGGCGACCTCACCGCCGGTCACCGGGGTCGGAGTGCTGTCGATGGGCACGTCGCTCGACACGTCGACGAAGGTGCCCGGCGCGAAGCCGATCGCGATCGTGAGGTTCTGGCCGGCCCCGAGGTTGTGCGCGCGGGCGGTGAACACGGCGGGGACCAGGCTGAGATCAGCCGCGGAGCCGTCCGTGGGGCTCGTGCTTGCCGAACTCGGCGTGACCGGTCCGGTGGCTGCCACTCCGCTCTCGCACGGCGTCGTCGACTTCTCGGCTCCCTGGTAGCACGCGGTGTGGCCGTTGAGCGCGGTCGCGATGTCGGGCGCCACCCTGACCGTCGCACTCACCTCGCCGAACGGCTGCCCCCACCCGGTGCCGTTGACATCCCAATAGAACTCGTCGTCGTCGGTGTCGCTGAAGTGGCGGATGGGGTCGCGCTGCGTGTAGCTGATCACGTAGGTGGTCGCTCCGTGCACGAAGGTGCTGCCCGATCCGATCTGCAACTGGATGAAGCCGCCCTGGTCGCTCTGCTGATAGGGAACCGCCCGGCCGTTCCCGTCGACCACCGACGCCACGTGGGTCTGCAGGTCGGCACTGCCGTAGCTCGCCGGGATGTCGCGGATGATTCCGTGGTTCTGGTCGCTCTGCGGGAACAGGGCGACGAGGGTCTCGGTGACGGCGAGGGTGGCGTGCCGGTCGGCATCCCGGGCGAGTTGGTAGACCGCGTCGAAACTGCGGAAGCTGAAGTTGCTCGCGTCACCGGGCAGAGCCACCACCGCGGGCATGGCCTCCGCGGGCATGGCCACCGGGGCGGAGGCGACAGGCACAGCCTGGGCGCTCGCCGGTGCGGCGACCATTCCGAACGCGAGTGCCGACGCGGCCACGAGACGAACGAGTCTGGTCACGGGTCGAGCGTATCGGCCTGCACGCCGGGCGTAGGCTCGAATCCATGACCGCGAACACCGAGGTGCTGCGCCGCGCGAGCCTCGAGGGGCTTCGCGCCGAGGCGCAGGAGGAGCTCGGCTCGGTGGTCACCGAGCGGCTGCACGGCGGTGAAGATCCGTGGGCGTTCATGGACGAGTTGCCGACCATCGACGAGTTCGTCGTGCTGCTGCTGCGCGCCGACCTCTTCGACGCCGAGGGCGGGCGCAAGCCGGGCACCGACTACGCCCGCGATCGGCGGATGCTCGGCGAGATCCGGGAGGCGCATCCGGGCCTGAGCGAGACGATCGACGGGATGCTCGACCGGCTCGACCGGCTCCGGTGGTCTGCGTGAGCACCGTGCCGGGCCCCTTCCTGGTGCGACTCGCCTACGCCGACGACGGCTCCCCCGCCGGCCACTACCCCGCCGATGTCGCGGCGCCTCAGCTCAGCGTGCTCGATCTGGCGGCCACTCGCGGCGACGGCGTCTTCGAGACGATCAGCCTCGGCAACGGGCATCTGCAGGCTCTTGAACCGCACCTGGCCCGCTTCGCGCACTCGGCCGACATGCTCGACCTGCCGGCCCCGGATGCCGCGCACTGGCGCGCCGCGATCGTCGAGGTCGCCGCTCACCTGAACGCGGCCGCCGACGCGCCGGTCGACGAGGGTTTCGTCAAGATCGTGATGTCGCGCGGGGTCGAGGGCGGCTCCGGCGTCCTGCTGCCCGGTGCGACGGTGCCCACCGGATGGGCGCTGGCCGCGATCGCACCCGATCACACCGCTGCGCGGCGCGACGGCATCCGGATCGTGCTTCTCGACCGCGGCTACCGCCACGACATCGCGCAGACCTCGCCCTGGTTGCTGGCCGGAGCCAAGACCCTGAGCTATGCGATCAACAGGGGCGTGTTCCGCGAGGCGGCCCGGCGCGGCGCCGACGACGCCCTCTTCGTCAGCTCGGACGGCTACCTGCTCGAGGCGGCGGTCTCGAATCTGGTGCTCACACGAGGCACGACGATGCTCACCCCGCGAACCGACCAGGGCATCCTGGCCGGGACCACCCAAGCCGACATATTCACCTGGGCCTCCAGGCGAGGCTTCACGACCGAATACGCCCTGCTGACGCCCGACGACCTGGCGAGCGCGGATGCCGCGTGGCTGGTCTCGAGCGGACGCCACGCCGCGCCGATCCGTGCCGTCGACGGGGTCGAGCGCCCGATCGACGCGGCCCTCACCGCAGAGATCAACGCGTTTCTGCACGCGCGAACCGAAGAGGGTTAGCGCCCCTTCTCGCGCTTCACCCGTGCTGCTTCGGCGCGCACGGCCTTCTGCCGTTCGCGCTCGATGGCGAGCCAGTCGGGGGCTTCGTCGAGGATGGCGCCGATCTCAGCCGTGGTGAGGGGCTCGGTGATGCCCGCGCGGGCCAGTCCCGAGTTCGAGACCCCCAGTCGCCCCGCCACCACGGAGCGCGGGTGCGGCCCCTCGCGCCGGAGCGTGACCAGCCACTCGGGCGGGTCGGCCTGCAGCGCCGTCAGCTCGTCGCGGGTGATGTCGTGATCGCGGAACGACTCCGGGGTCGCCGCCAGCAGCACCTCGAGCTTCTTCGCCGCGGTCTCGGGTTTCATCGTCTGAATCTTCGCGGCCATGCGATCAGGCTAGCGCGCCGCCCTCGTTAGCCTGATGGCATGCCCACCGGATCGCAGCTCGCGCCGCTCCCGGCCTTCACCGTGCTCTTCGTGGCCGGGGTGACCCCGACCAAGTGGGCGCGCATCTGGAACGAGCGGATGCGGCGGCAGCGTCTCGAGCTGCGGATGGCCTCCGCCGCCGAGGCGCTCGCGGCCCTGCGCGACGGCACGGGCGATGCCGCGTTCCTGCGCGACGTCGCCGCCGATGAGGAGTTCAGCGCGATCCGCCTCTATGACGAGCAGCCGGTCGTCGTGGCATCCCGCGACCATCTCTTCTCGGCCGTCGGAGCGGACGAGACGATCGGGGCCGACGAGCTGGCGGCCGAGAACGTCCTCGACGGCCAGGATGCCGACACCCTCGAACTCGTCGCTGCCGGCGCCGGGATCGCGACGATGCCGCAGTCGGTGGCCAGGATGCTCAGCCGTCGCGACGTGATCGCGAGAGGGCTTCGGGATGCCGCGCCCACCACCATCAGCCTGGTGTGGCCGATCGACCGCACAACGCCCGCCGTCGAGACGTTCATCGGCATCGTGCGCGGGCGGACCGAGAACAGCAGCCGCTGAGCCGCGACTGCCCGGACCGCTCACCCGCGAACCGGGGGAAAGCACGAAGTGCCCCGGCTCTAGATCCGGGGCACTTCTGTGACAGATTCGACGCGCCACGACCCGCGAGCTCTCAGGTCAGGGCAGCTCCGCGACGGCCGAGGGACGAGCCCTCAACAGTGCCGAAGCCCGCTTCCGGCGCCGGAGCCTTGCGGCCCCGACCACCTCGGCAACTCGATGAGCACACGTGCGTGGAAGCCCGTCCGCCTTCTCAGCTGACCTCGGTGCGCCGAGCCGGTCGACCTTGAGGCTGACCTGCTCAACACCGGCTGCGGCCCGTAGCTCACGTGCCGCACCATTTCTGCTGCGTCTCGCTCGTTTCGGGTTGCGCCTTATCGGTTGACTAGACATTACTCAGAGGCGAACGGCCCGCAAGCCGTCAAGTCTCGCTAGATAGTTGAGACTCGGCCGAGCTGCACGCGAGGCACACGAGAGCCGACCGGTTGGGAACGCCGGCCCTCGGTCCAGCCGCGGCGACAGGCGCTCACACGACTGGATGGGGGTCCGGAAAGAACGACGCCCGGAAAATACTGGCGGCGGCGGTCCGTCCGCAGAGTCCGATCTACCCCCGTATTTCGGATCGCGTGGTGACAAGACCGCCGCCGCCGCTAGTCCCCCAACTAGTGCACTCCCGAAGATACGCAGAAGGGCATGGGTCCCGCTGTCCCCAGTGGGGGTGTCCGCCCTTGGGGGGACACCGTTCGGGGTACAACGAAAGGCCCCCGGTTCCGCGTTCCCCCGAAGTCGATACCTTGCGGCACCGGCACGAGCGGTTCGTCGAGACCCGAGGGCCTTTCTGTTACCTTCCGATTTCGCCTTGCGGCTCCGTCTTCCAGTGATGACGACATTACTCAGACTGGACGACCGGACAACCCGTCAAGTCTCGCTAGATAGTTGAGAGTTTGCCCTGTTCACCGTGCGGACGCCCGACGACTCAGAGCTGCCGCACCGCGTCCGCCAGCACCGCGACCAGGGCCTCGAGTTGCACGGATCCCTCGGCGGCATCCAGGGCGGTCTCGCCGTCGAGGGCGCGCGCCGCGAGGCCGGCCTTCGCGTCGATGAGCTGCGAGATGCGCCCATCGAGCGTGCCGGCGGCGATGATGCGCCAGGCCGTCACCGGAAGCTCCTGCCCGATCCGGTGGACCCGGTCGATGGCCTGCGTCTGTTCGGCGTTCGTCCAACTCAGCTCGGTCAGCACGACGTTCGACGCGGCCTGCAGGTTGACCCCCACACCGGCCGCGGTGAGCGAACAGACCGCGACCGCGACATCCGGATCGTTGGTGAAGGCGTCGATCGCCGCCTGCCGAGCCTTGGAGGTCTGGTCGCCGCGCAGCGAGACGGTGGTGAGGCCGGCGGCCGCGAAATGCTTCTCGGCCGTGTCCATGACGTCGATGTGCTTGGCGAAGAACACCACCTTGCCGACATTGCGCGCCAGGTTGACCGTGTAGTCGGCGGCCGGGGTCGCCTTGGCCTGGCCGATCTTGCGCACCATCGTGAAGACGTTGTCTCCCGAGCCGTCTCCCCCGGCCTGACGGGTCTCTTCCAGTTCGGCGGCGGCCACCAGGCGGATGAGGTCATCCGGATCCGAGTCGGGGCGCGTGGCGAGCACGCGGCGATACCGCTCAACCAGCCGGGCCACGAGCGCGGCCTCGGCCTCACGGATCGAGCGCCCGGCCTCGCCGTCGAGCTCGACCGGGATGTCGGCGACGCGCCGCGCGGGGATGTCGGCGGCGACATCCACCTTCTTGCGGCGCACGATGCCCATGTCGACGACCGCGTCGCGCGCGGCGCGGAAGAAGCCGGGATCGCCCGGATCGAGTTCGGTGTCTTCGAGGCGCATCATCAACTCGGGCAGCGGCTTCTTGTCGTCGATCCAGCCCAGGAACTGCCAGATCATCCGGAAGTCCTCGATCTGGTTGATCAGCGGAGTTCCGGTGAGGGCGATCATCAGCGCCTTCGGGGTGACCGCGCGAATGCTCTTCGAGAGGGCCTGCACGTTCTTGGAGCGCTGCGACTCCTTGTTCTTGATGAAGTGCGCCTCGTCGACGACCATGCCCTTGAAGCCGCGGCGACTCAGCCAGGCGACGTGCCGGTCGAGCACCTCGTAGTTGACGATGACGACGTCGGCGAAGGCATCGATGTCGTCGCCGTCGCCGTGCACGACGGTCGACGCGCGCTGCGGGGTCCACTTCTCGACCTCGCGCGCCCAGTTGACCTTCACCACGTTGGGCACGACGACGAGCAAGGGATACGACCCGGTCACATCGGCCGCGAGCAGCGCCTGCGCGGTCTTGCCCAGGCCCGGCTCATCGGCGAGCAGGTAGGTGCGATGTCCGGCGCGCGCGCTCTCGACGAAGCGGGCCTGGTGACGCATCAGCTCGATGCCTCCCGGCGTGGCCAGCGAGCGGGCCTCGGGCAGATCCATGCTGGCGGCGCCCCCGACCCCGACCTCGAACGAGCGGAACAGCGGTTCGATCAGCTCCCAGTTGGCGAGCCGGTTGCTCTTGACGACCGGGACGGCAGACGAGGTGAAGTCGGGCGCCAGGAACGGGTTGGCCATCTGGAACTGCTTGACCGATTGCGGAATGACCTGGCGCTCCTCGACGACCGGCTTGACCGGCGCCTCGGTGACGACGATGAGGTCGTCGGGCGTCAGCTCACCGCCCGCCTCCATGAGCATCGCCCTGCGCATCTCTTGGGCGGCGGGCGTGAGCGGGGCGCTGTCGGTGAGCAGCTGGATGAGGGTGGTGTCGCGGGCGGCCGTCTTGGCCATGATCGTGGCGATGCCGTCGAGACGCGTGAGCTCCTTGGTCCGCTCGGCATCGCTGAGGTCTTTGTCGGCCTTGATGCGCGCGCGCTCCTCGCGCACGAGCACCGCGACGACGCGGAAGCGCGTGCGGTTGGCCGGGTTGACCTTGCCGCGCTCCGCCGAGTTCTCGATGGCGCGCACGGTGCGGGCGAGCACCGGGATGACGCCGGCCTCGTCCTGGTGCTGGCGGCGCCGCTGCTGCGGGGCGCCGCGACGGGCGCCCTGGCGGGACTTGCTGCCCGGTTTGGTGTTGCCCGACGGCCCCTTGGCGGGCTGCCCCTTGCCAGAGTGACTGGCGGAATTGCGGCCGGTTGTGGCCATGCTGCTCCTCGGGCGGAAGACGAGTCCTCTGCCGGCTGTGGTGAAGCTCCGGCGCTCGGCGCCGAAACGCCCGAGCCCCGGAGAGGTGGTACTGAGGGACCTGTTGCTGCCCCAGGTCGCAAGAACCCAGAACCCAGAACCTGGCTTTTGCCGGTGGGAGAGGCGCGCTCTTACTTTAGCTCAATTGCGGGCCGAACAGGCGATCAGCGGGCGCGGCCCGGCTTCTCGGCGTCGGTCAACGGCACTTTGATGAAGATCGCGGTCAGGAGGAACACGACGATCGCGACATACTGCGCGCCGTACCACGAGATGCCCGAGAAGCCGAGCGGGATGACCGGGTTCCAGATGACGGCGATGGCCAGCAGCAGCGGCATCCACCACCATTGCTTCGCCTGGAACGCGAAGTATCCGACGATCAGCGCCAGAATCGCGACCAGGTACCGGATGATGATGAACCCGGCGCCCTCGATCAGCGCGAAACCCGCGATCAGCACGATGGCGGCGAGCAGGCCGGGGGCCAATGCCAGGCGCCGGACGGTCGGGGCGCCGTAGCGGTCGCGGTTGTCCGATCCACCGCGAGCCGTGCCTCGATTGCTCATCGCCCCCAGCCTATCCGCGGTAACGCTCTGGGCGCGGCCGGCGGCACCGGCCGCAGCCCCCTAGATTGTCGTCATGGATGCCGCGCTCGCCGTCGAGCACCTGCGCTCGCTGATCCGCATCCCGACGGTGTCGCGCGCGGACGAGATGCAGGTCGACGCGGCCGTGTTCGCCCGGTTCCGCGCCGAATTGGCGCGGCTCTACCCGCGCGTCCACTCGCTCGAGCTCGAGGTGGTTACGGGCGGGAGCCTGCTGTTCCGGTGGCCGGGCCGCGACCCCGAGGCCGGGCCGCCCGCGGTGCTGATGGCGCACTACGACGTCGTCCCGGCCGATGAGCCGGGCTGGACGCATCCGCCCTTCGCCGCCGAGCTCGTCGGCGAGGGCAGCGAACAGCGCATCTGGGGCCGCGGGGCGATCGACGACAAGGGGATGCTGTGCTCCATCCTCGAGGCGGTCGAGGGCGCGCTGGCTTCCGGCGCGCAGCCCGCCCGCGATGTCTACCTGAGCTTCGGGCACAACGAGGAGACGCAGGGCGCGGGCGCCGCCGCGATCGTCGACCGCTTGGAGTCGCGCGGCGTGCGCGCCAGCCTGGTGATCGACGAGGGCGGCGCGATCGTCGAAAGAGTGCTGCCGGGCGTCGAGGGGCCGATCGCGATGATCGGGCTGAGCGAGAAGGGCATCGCCGGTGTCGAGCTGATCGCCGAGAAGCAGGGCGGCCACGCGGCGACGCCGGCCCCGAACGGCGCGACCGCCGTGCTGGCGCGCGCGATCCTGCGACTCGAGGCGCACCCGTCGCGCGCGTCGCTGCCCGAGCCGAGCATCGCGATGTTCGAGGCCGTCTCGGCACGAGCATCCGGCGTGCGCGGCTGGCTCTACCGGCACGCCCGGCGGTTTCGTGGACCGCTGGCGCGGGTGATGGCGCGTTCCGGCCCCGAGCAGGCCGCGGTGGTGCGAACCACGCGCGCGGTGACGCGCCTGAGCGGCAGCGCAGGTGACAACGTGCTCGCCGAGCGGGCGACCGCGATGGTGAATGTGCGGATCGCTGCGGGCTCGACGGTCGCGCAGGCCGTGGACGACATCCGAGCCGCAGTGGGCGACGAGGTGCAGGTGCGGCTCGTCTACGGAAGCGATCCGCCACCGGTGTCCCGCCGCGACGGGCCGGCGTGGGATGCGCTGACCCGGGCGATCTCGGAGGTGTTCCCGCGCGCCATCCCGAGTCCGTTCATCATGATCCAGGCGAGCGACGCCCGGTATTTCACGCGGATCAGCGACACCGTGTACCGGTTCCTCCCGTTCGATCTGACCGTGGGCGAGCGCGCGGCCCTGCACGCGATCGACGAGAGCATCCGGGTCTCGACCTACCTCGACGGCATCCGCTTCTTCCGGCGCCTGATCGACGAGCTCTGAATCGGGCGCCGACGGAGCGCGGCGGCGGGTCCGGCGCGCGCGGCCGGTGCGCCGCAGGAGCGGCGGCGCACAAGAAAGCTCAGATCAGGGCCTTCGTGTGCCAGACGGTCTTCGTCTCGGTGAACGCGAGGATGCGGTCGAGCGAGCGACCGGGCACGCCCGGCTCGGGCTCGACGACGCGCTTGAGCGTGTCGGCGGCCGCGATCTGCAGCTCGACCCACTCCAGTTCGCCGGCGCCGGTCAGGTCGAGCGCATTCACGTCGGCGTGGGCGGCGAGCCAGGGCGCGATCTCGGCCGGCGAACCGGTCAGGATGTTGACGACGCCCCCGGGCACGTCGCTGGTCGCGAGCACCTCGGCGAGGCTGATCGCGCTGAGCGGATGCGCCTGATCGGCGACCACGACGACCGAGTTTCCGGAAACCAGGGCCGGCGCCAGCACGCTGACCAGTCCGAGCAGGCTCGAGGCGCCCTGCGGAGCCACGATCGCGACCACGCCGGTCGGCTCGGGCACCGACAGGTTGAAGTACGGTCCGGCGACCGGGTTGCCCGATCCCGCGACCTGCACGTACTTGTCGGCCCAGCCCGCGTACCAGACCCAGGTGTCGATGGCGTCGTCGACCTGCCGGGCGGCGGCCGCGGCCGAGACCCCCTCCGAGGCCCTCAACTCGTCGACGAACTGGGCATGACGGCCCTCGAGCAGCTCGGCGATGCGGTAGAGCACCTGGCCGCGGTTGTAGGCGGTGGCGTTCGCCCAGCCGGCCTGGGCCGCGCGAGCCGCCACCACGGCATCCCGCGCGTCTTTGCGGCTGGCCTGGGCGGCGTTGGCCAGAAAGGCACCCTTCGCGGTGGTGATCTCGTAAGTGCGCCCGCTCTCGCTGCGCGGGAAGGCGCCGCCGATGTAGAGCTTGTAGGTCTTCGGAACCGCGAGCCGCGACATCACTTCGCTCCCTTGAGTGCGGTGCCGGCCTGCAGATACGCGGCGAGGCCCTGGCGACCGCCCTCGCGACCGTAGCCCGACTCCTTGTAGCCGCCGAAGGGCGAGGCCGGATCGAAGCGGTTGAAGGTGTTCGCCCAGATCACCCCGGCCCGCAGCTTGTCGGCGACTGCGAGAATCTTCGACCCCTTGTCGCTCCAGATGCCCGCAGACAGCCCGTAGGGCGTGTTGTTCGCCTTGGCGATCGCCTCGGCCGGGGTGCGGAAGGTCAGAACCGACAGGACCGGCCCGAAGATCTCTTCCCGCGCGATCCGCGACGAGGTCGAGACGTGGTCGAAGATCGTCGGCGCGAACCAGAACCCGTTCTCGGGGATGACGCACGGGGCCGTCCAGCGCTCGGCGCCCTCGGCCTCGCCGATGTCGCTGAGCTCGCGGATGCGCTCCAGCTGCTCGCGCGAGTTGATCGCCCCGATGTCGGTGTTCTTGTCGAGCGGATCCCCCAGGCGCAGGGTCGCGAGCCGGGTCTTCAGGCGATCGACGACCTCGTCGTGGATGCTCTCCTGAACCAGCAGGCGCGAGCCGGCGCAGCAGACGTGGCCCTGGTTGAAGAAGATGCCGTTGACGATGCCTTCGACGGCCTGGTCGATCGGCGCATCGTCGAAGACGATGTTCGCGGCTTTGCCGCCCAGCTCCAGGGTGACCTTCTTGCCCGTTCCGGCGACGGCCTTGGCGATCTCGCGGCCGACGGCGGTCGATCCGGTGAAGGCGACCTTGTTGACATCCGGATGCCGCACCAGCGCCGCGCCCGTCTCGCCGGCGCCGGTCACGATGTTGACGACCCCGTTGGGCAGCTCGGCCTGCTGCACGATCTCGGCGAACAGCAGCGCGGTGAGCGAGGTGGTCTCGGCCGGCTTCAGGACGACCGTGTTGCCGGCTGCCAGCGCGGGAGCGATCTTCCAGGCGAGCATCAGCAGCGGGAAGTTCCACGGGATGACCTGCGCGGCAACTCCGAGCGCCCGCGGGTTCGCGCCGAGGCCCGCGTGATCCAGCTTGTCTGCCCAGCCCGCGTAGTAGAAGAACCAGGCCGCGACCAGGGGCACGTCGACGTCACGGCTCTCTTTGATCGGCTTGCCGTTATCGAGACTCTCGGCGACGGCCAGCTCGCGGGCGCGCTCCTGCACCAGGCGGGCGATGCGGAACAGGTACTTGCCGCGGTCGGCTCCGCTCAGCTTCGACCAGGTCTTGTCATAGGCGCGGCGGGCCGCGGCGACCGCGACATCCACGTCTTTCGGGGTCGCCGTGGCGATCTCGGCGATGTGCTTCTCGGTCGCCGGCGACACGCTCGCGAACGGCGTGCCGTGCCCCCTGACGAACGCCCCGTCGATGAAGAGCCCGTAGCTCTTCTGCAGGTGCAGGATGCTGGTCGACTCGGGCGCGGGCGCGTAGTCGAGGAAGCCCGTCGCGCTCGTCGGGGCGAGGTCTTTGGCCATGGGTCCTAGTCCAATGTCACGTAGTCGGGGCCGCTGTAGCGGCCGGTGGTGAACTTCTGACGCTGCAGCAGCACGTCGTTGAGCAGGCTCGAGGCGCCGAAGCGGAACAGGTGCGGCTGCAACCACTGCTCGCCGACGGTCTCGGCGACCGTGACGAGGTACTTGATCGCGTCTTTCGAGGTGCGGATGCCGCCGGCCGGCTTCACGCCGACCCGCTCGCCGGTCAGGCGGTGCCAGTCGCGCACCACCTCGAGCATGAGCAGGGTGACCGGCAGCGTCGCCGCCGGGACGACCTTGCCGGTCGAGGTCTTGATGAAGTCGCCGCCCGCCAGGATCGCCAGCCAGGATGCCCGGCGCACGTTGTCGTAGGTGTTGAGTTCGCCGGTCTCGAGGATCACCTTGAGGCTGGCGTAACTGCCGTCGTCCCGGCGGCACGCCTCTTTCACCGCGACGATCTGCTCGAACACCTCGCCGTAGCGGCCGGAGAGGAACGCACCCCGATCGATCACCATGTCGATCTCGTCGGCGCCGTTCGCCACCGCGTCTGCGGTGTCGGCGAGCTTGACGCGCAGGCTTGCTCGTCCGCTCGGGAACGCGGTGGCGACCGCGGCCACCGACACGAGACCGGCGTCGGGGTCGCCGTGCGCGGCGCCGAGGGCGGCCACCGCATCCGGAACCATGTCGCCGTAGACGCACACGGCAGCAACACGCGGCGCGGTCAGATCGGAGGGATCGGGCGTCAGGGCCTTCGCGACGAGCGACCGGACCTTGCCGGGCGTGTCCGCCCCTTCGAGCGTGGTCAGGTCGATGAGCTCGATGATCTTGTCGAGCGCCCAGGCCTTCGACGTGGTCTTGATCGACCGGGTGCCGAGACCCGCCGCGCGCTGCTCGAGCCCGACGGCGTCGACGCCGCTGAGCCCCTCGAGGTGCAGGCGCAGGCTGCGTTCGGTGAGATCGCCGCCGAGCATGCGGACCGCGCGCTCGGCCGGAGCGAGAACCACGGCGGCCGGTGTCGTCGGCGCGCCCTGGGACGAGGTGGGCGAGTGCATCAGACGAGTCTAGTTCGCGCGCCGGGTGCGGGCAGGGGTGCTCTGCTCGACCCGCCAGATGGTCGGATGCCCGCGAAGCAGGTTCTCGAGCTGGTCGAGCCGGGCCTGCCAGGTCTGGGTGATCGCCGCGACGAAACGCGGATCGGGAACCGCCACCTCGACGGTCACGCGCGTCGAGCTGCCCCGGGTGCCGCCGGGCACGTCGTCGGTCGAGATCCGGACGTCGGGAAAGTCGGCCAGGCTCCGCACGGGATCGA
>DASTNC010000037.1:0-3466 GCA_035721225.1 Pseudolysinimonas sp. | reverse complement strand
TTTCGAGACCGAGTACCCCGCCGACCTGCAACACGCTCTGGACGTTCTGCGCGAGGACTGACCCGCGGTTTATGGTGGGGTTCTGGCCCCGACGAAAACCGTGACGAACCGCCTGTGACGAACGATTCCTTCGTGCATCTGCACGTGCACACCGAGTACTCGATGCTCGACGGCGCCGCGCGCGTGACCGATCTGATGGCGGCGGCGGTGGAGCAGAAGATGCCAGCGATCGCGATCACCGACCACGGCAACAACTTCGGCGCCTACGACTTCTGGAAGCAGGCCACCGCCGCCGGGATCAAGCCCATCATCGGCACCGAGGCCTACGTCACCCCCGGCACGCCTCGTGGCGAGCGCACCCGGGTGCGCTGGGGCAATGGAGGAGAAGACGACGTCTCGGGCGCCGGCGCCTACACCCACATGACCCTGCTGGCCGAGACCACACCCGGCATGCACAACCTGTTCCGTTTGTCGTCGCTCGCCTCCATCGAGGGCTATTACTACAAGCCGCGGATGGATCGCGAGCTCCTCAGCACCTACGCGTCCGGCCTGATCGGCACCACGGGCTGTGCGGGTGGCGAGGTGCAGACCCGGCTCCGGCTCGGACAGTACGACGAGGCGCGCACCGCCGCGGCCGAGCTCCGGGACATCTTCGGCGCCGACAATTACTACGCCGAAATCATGGACCACGGCATCGGCATCGAGCGCCGCGTGATGGGCGATCTGATCCGGCTGGCGAAAGAGCTCGATCTGCCGCTCCTGGCCACCAACGACCTGCACTACACCCATGCGCACGACTCGAGCGCCCACGAGATCCTGCTCTGCGTGCAGTCCGGATCCACCATGGAAGACCCGAATCGGTTCAAGCTCGAGGGCCACGAGTACTACCTCAAGTCGGCCGCTCAGATGCGCCAGTTGTTCGCCGATCATCCCGAAGCCTGCGACAACACGCTGCTGATCGCCGAACGCTGCAACGTCGGGTTCGAGAAGCGCGATCTGATGCCGCGGTTCCCAGTGCCCGAGGGCGAGACCGAGGCCACCTGGTTCGAGAAGGAGGTCGCGGCGGGGCTGACCAGACGGTTCCCCGACGGGCTCAGCGACGAGCACGCCGTGCGCGCGCAGTACGAGATCGATGTCATCAAGCAGATGGGATTTCCCGGGTACTTCCTGGTGGTCGCCGACTTCATCGGCTGGGCCAAGAGCCAGGGCATCCGGGTCGGTCCCGGGCGGGGGTCGGCAGCCGGGTCGCTCGTGGCCTACGCGATGGGCATCACGGAACTCGACCCGCTCAAGTACGGCCTCATCTTCGAGCGCTTCCTCAACCCCGAGCGCGTCTCGATGCCGGATGTCGATGTCGACTTCGACGACCGCCGCCGCGGCGAGGTCATCCGCTATGTCACCGAGAAGTACGGCGACGACCGCGTCGCGCAGATCGTGACCTACGGCACGATCAAGGCCAAGCAGGCCCTCAAAGACTCCGCCCGCGTGCTCGGCATGCCCTTCTCGGTGGGCGACAAGCTCACCAAGGCGATGCCCCCCGCAATCATGGGCAAAGACATCTCGCTCGGCGACATGGTCACGGCCGGCTCGGAGCGCTACAAGGAAGCCGCGGACTTCCGCACCCTGATCGCCCAGGATGCCGAGGCGGCCAAGGTCTTCGAGACCGCGCGCGGCATCGAGAACCTCAAGCGGCAGTGGGGTGTGCACGCCGCGGGCGTGATCATGTCGGCCGAGCCGCTCATCGACGTGCTGCCGATGATGAAGCGCGAAGACGACGGCGCGATCATCACCCAATTCGACCAGCCGCCGCTCGAAGATCTCGGCCTGCTCAAGATGGACTTCCTGGGGCTGCGCAACCTGACGGTCATCCAGGATGCGCTGAACGCCATCGAGCGCAACACCGGCACAGCCCTCGAGATCGAGGCGCTCGATCTCGACGCCGACCAGCCGACCTACGAGCTGCTCGCGCGCGGCGACACGCTCGGCGTGTTCCAGTTGGACGGCGGGCCGATGCGCGCCCTGATCCGGCAGATGAAGCCGACCGGCTTCGAAGACATCTCGGCCCTCATCGCGCTGTACCGACCCGGCCCCATGGGCATGAACTCGCACACCAACTACGCGCTGCGCAAGAACGGGCTGCAGCAGATCGACGCGATCCATCCGGAGCTGGCCGAGCCGCTGCGCGAGATCCTCGATCCGACTTTCGGCGTGATCGTGTACCAGGAGCAGGTGATGGCCGTCGCCCAGAAGGTGGCGGGGTTCTCGCTGGCCCAGGCCGACATCCTGCGCAAGGCGATGGGCAAGAAGAAGAAGAGCGAGCTCGACAAGCAGTTCGCCGACTTCGAGGCCGGCATGCTGGGCAACGGCTACAGCAAGCAGGCCGTGCAGGTGCTCTGGGACACCCTGATGCCGTTCGCCGATTACGCCTTCAACAAGGCGCACAGCGCGGGCTACGGCGTGCTGAGCTACTGGACGGCGTACCTCAAGGCGAACCATCCTGCGGAGTACATGGCGGCCCTGCTGACCAGCGTCGGCGACTCGAAGGACAAGCTGGGCATGTACCTGAACGAGTGCCGCCGGATGGGCATCCAGGTGCTCCCTCCCGATGTCAACGAGTCGGCGGGCGACTTCACGGCGGTTCCGAATGCCACCGGACCGGGCGACATCCGCTTCGGGCTGGGCGCGGTGCGCAATGTGGGGACCGGCGTCGTCGACGGCATCCGTGCGGCGCGCGAGAGCAAGGGCCGGTTCACGAGCTTCCACGACTTCTTGCGCAAGGTGCCGATCCCGGTGGCGAACAAGCGCACCGTCGAGTCGCTGATCAAGGCGGGGGCGTTCGACTCGCTCGGCGCGACCCGTCGGGCCCTGATGGAGATTCACGAAGAGGCCGTCGAGGCCGCGGTGAGCGTCAAGCGCAACGAGGCGAACGGCCAGGTCGGCTTCGACTTCGACAGTCTGTGGGACGAGCCGGACGCCGTCGACAACATCCCGACCCGGCCCGAGTGGGCCAAGCGCGACAAGTTGGCGTTCGAGCGCGAGATGCTCGGCCTCTACGTGAGCGACCATCCGCTGGCGGGCCTCGAGCTGCAACTGGCCAAGCACGCGACGATCTCGATCGCCGAGCTGCTCGACGGCGAGACCGTCGACGACGGCGAGACCGTCACCATCGCCGGCCTCATCACGAGCGTGCAGCACCGAACCGCGCGCAACTCGGGCAACCAGTACGGGATCGTGCAGCTCGAGGACTTCGGGGGCGAGGTCGCGGTGATGTTCCTGGGCAAGACCTACCAGGAGTTCTCGCCCGCCCTGGCCAACGACGCGATCGCGGTCATCAAGGGGCGCGTCAGCACCCGGGATGATGGCCTCAACATCCACGCGCAGAGCATGTTCCTGCCCGACACCGGGCAGAGTCTGGGCTCGGGGCCCCTGGTGATCTCGGTCCCCGAGCAGCGGGCGACCACCGAGA
>DASTNC010000036.1:0-3359 GCA_035721225.1 Pseudolysinimonas sp. | reverse complement strand
ACGGCCACCACGACGTCGATCCGGCCTGCGCGGGCTGCGGTCATCATGCGAGCCCAGGCCGTGCCAGGGCCGCGTGACTTGCTCGCGGAAGTGTCGTTGTCGGCGTACTCGAGGCCGAGGGTCCATCCACGGGCCTCGACCAGCGCCGTGCAACGGTCGCGCTGGCGAGAGATGCCCTCGGAGACGTCCTCGGACTGACGCAAGTAGATGGCGGCGGTGGTCACTTAGGTATTCTAGTTTTACGGCAGCGCAACCGGCTGATCGCGGCCGCCAGCCGCGCGACGGTGGTGGTCGAGGCGGGCTGGCGCTCCGGGTCGCTCAACACGGCCAACCACGCGGCGGATCTGGGTCGTCCAATCGGCGCAGTGCCCGGTCCGGTGACCAGCGCGGCTTCGGCGGGATGCCACAGGCTCCTGCGCGAGTCGTTGGCGGTCTGCGTGACCGGCCCCGACGACATGGCCGAGCTGGTGTCGACTGACTTCGCAGCGGCAGACGCGCAGGCCAGACCCTCGGCGCCGACCGGCGCGAAGTCGTCGGCGCCGATCTCGCCTGCCATCGACCCCACCGGAACACGGGTGCGCCTGCTCGACGCGCTCAGCGAGCGTTCGGGGCGTTCCGTCGCCCGGATCTCCGAGTTCTCGGGTCTCGCAGCCGATCGTGTGCGGGCCGAACTCGGTTTACTCGAACTCGAAGGGATCGTGCACGAGCGGGCAAGCGGGTGGATGAAGTTCAGCAAGAAGCAGTTGGACGAGAGACGCTGAGACCCGTGTCTTACGGATGGTCGAACTGCCCGGGGATCGCTCCCGCCGCAGTCGCTCCGGCTTCCCTGGACTGCTCATCGTTGTAGCCGAAGCTGTCTGCCTCCAACCAGTCCCTTGCGTGATGCCGCAGGTCCTCGTCGGCGTCGTTGAGGAGTACTTCCATGACCCGGCCAGTCGATCGCCAGCTGATCGCCACCTCCCATCGAACCGTCGATGACCGATCACCGGCAAGGCGAAGCAGCTGCTCCTCATCGGGATAGCGCAGCCCCATTGCCACGGCGCGCCGACGCACCAGGCTGGAACGATCGGTGATCAACCGGTCGATCCGGTCGCGATCGATTCGCGGGTTGGCGGCGCATGCGGCCCGCACCTCCTCAACGGGATCGTCAAGGAGCGTGTCGAGGATGTCTTCGTAGTTCGTGGTGCTCGCGATGAGTTCGCGCACCTCCTTCGACTCGTCGTCGGCGAGCAAGATTTGGGTGGATCTGCGCAGCGCGCCCTCAGCATGTCGGTATGTTCCGGCGACCGACGCGCGAATGATCTGCCGAGGCGATCGGGCAAGCTGCTCTTCGAGTCCGTCCCTCTGACGCAGAGCCTGCGACCAGAACCATTTCTCGTGTCGAGGGTCCTCGATCATCTGCAGGATCGCTTGGTCGGGAGTGCTCGGATTGAGGCCGACGGGATTCCGGACCCACTCCGACGGGTGATCGGCGAGCTCCTTCAGCCGAGCCGGAACCGTTTCCGGGTTCTCTGCCTCCGCGATCAACGGCCAGAGTTTCGAGTTCCGCGCAGGTTGAATCCTCGACACGGTCTCAGTATGTCGCGTCACCCGCCGCGGCTAGAGTGCGCAGCATGATCCAGCTCGGGCAGTACGCCCCGCCGACGCACACCATCGCGCACCTCAGCGACACGCACTATCTCGGGGGCCGCCGCCCGCTCTACGGCTCGGTCGACACCGACCGCACCCTGGCTCGCGCCCTCGAACAGCTCGAGCGCTCGGGTACTAACCCGAGCGCGATCGTGATCACCGGCGACCTCGCCGATCTGGGAGAGTCCGACGCGTACCAGCGCCTGCTGGGCGAACTGCAGCCGGCCGCCGACCGGATGGGGTCGAAGATCATCTGGGTGATGGGCAACCACGACGAGCGCGGTCCGTTCTCGTCGATCCTGTTCGGCGACGAGTCAGACGGGCCGGCACCAGATGCCCCGCAAGACCGCGTGTACGACATCGACGGTCTGCGCATCATCGCGCTCGACAGCTCGGTGCCCGGTTACCACCATGGCGAGCTCGCCGACGAGCAGCTCTCGTGGCTCGAAGAGGTGCTCGCCATCCCCGCGGCGCACGGCACGCTGCTCGCGCTGCACCACCCGCCGCTGCCGTCGCCGATCGAGATCATGGCGATCATCGAACTGCAGCAGCAGCAGAAGTTGGCCGACGTGATCCGGGGAACGGATGTGCGCGGCATCCTCGCCGGCCACCTGCACTACTCGACCCACGGCACCTTCGCGGGCGTTCCGGTGTCGGTCGCCTCGGCCACCTGCTACACGATCGACACCAGCGCACCCCGAGACACGCTGCTCGGTGTCGACGGCGGCCAGTCGATCAACCTGGTCCGCCTCTACACCGACACGGTGGTGCATTCGATCGTGCCGATCGGCGACTACACCCAGGTCGCCGGGTTCTCGGGCGTATTCCTCGACAAGCTGGCGTCGATGACACCCGACGAGCGCCGCGAGGCCTTCTCGAGCAAGACCTCGGAGTTCAGCGTGGCTGAGGCCGACAGCTCGAGGTAGCCGCGACGATGGCCCCATGGAGTTGCGCTCCGCGATCGAGGCCTTCGCCCGCCACCTGGCGGTCGACCGCGGTTTCAGCGACCACACCGTCCGGGCCTACCGCGGCGACCTGAACGACCTGGCCGGATTCCTCGAGGAGCGGGCGCTCGCCGCATCCGACGCTCAGGATGCCGTCGACGTGCGCGAACTCGACCTCGAGACCCTGCGCGACTGGCTGTGGCAGGGCAGCAACGCCGGGCTGGCCAAATCCAGCCTGTCGCGCCACGCGGCCGCCGTGCGCGGATTCACGCGCTGGCTGGTGACGACCGGCGAGGTCTCGGCGGATGCCGCAGCCCGCCTCAAGGCGCCGCGCCCCGAGCAGCACCTGCCGCGAGTGCTCACCCGGGGGCAGATGACCGGCATCTTCGAGGGCCTCGCGGCCCGGTCGGAGCGCGGCGACGCCGCCGCCCTCCGCGACCAGGCGATCGTCGAGCTCCTCTACGCCTCAGCGATGCGCGTCAGCGAACTCACCGGCCTGCGGCTCGGCGACATCGATCGTTCGCGCCTGACCGCGCGGGTGCTGGGCAAGGGCGGCAAGGAGCGCGTCGTCCCGTTCGGGGTGCCGGCGGCGCACGCCATCGACCGCTATCTCGAGGATGCCCGCCCGGTGCTGCGGGCCGCGGGGTCCGACCCCGGCACCCTGTTCCTCAACTCGCGCGGCGCCGCGATGAACACGCGCTCGGTGTACGAACTGGTCGCCGGGCTTCTGCATGAGCTTCCGGGCAGCGGACCGGCCGGCCCGCACGCCTTCCGGCACACGGCCGC
>DASTNC010000035.1:0-7124 GCA_035721225.1 Pseudolysinimonas sp. | reverse complement strand
CGCGGCCCATCCCGAATAGCTGTTGAGCATCGACACCACCACGGGCATGTCACCGCCGCCGATCGACGCGACCAGGTGCAGCCCGAGCAGCAGCGCCAGCACGGTCACCGCGATCAGCAGCCAGAGCACGGGGGTGATCACGAACCAGACGGTCAGACCGACGAACACCACGAGCGCCCCGAGGTTGAGCGCGTTGCGGCCGGGCAGCACGAGCGGCGCCGAGGGCATCCGGGCCGACAGCTTCAGGAACGCGATGATCGAGCCGGTGAAGGTGACGGCGCCGATGAAGACGCCGATGAAGACCTCGGCGTGATGGATGCCGATCAGGTTCGCCGCGATCCCCCCGTCTTGCAGATAGCCGTTCCACCCGATCAGCACCGCCGCGAGGCCGACGAAGGAGTGCAGCAGCGCGATGAACTGCGGCATCCCGGTCATCTGCACCCGCGCGGCGCGCCACAGGCCGATGCTGCCGCCGATCGCGACGGCCACCACCAGCAGCACGATCCCCAGCCAGTCGGTGCGCTGGATGACGAGCACCACCGTGGCGATCAGCGCGATGATCATGCCGATGATGCCGTAGAGCACGCCGGAGCGGGCCGTCTCGTGCTTCGAGAGCCCGCCCAGGCTCAGGATGAAGAGCAGCGCCGCGACGAGGTACGCGCCGCTCGCGATGGCCACCGTCGCGGTGGTGAGGGAATCGAACACGGGATCAGCCCTTCGAGAACATGCGGAGCATGCGGCGGGTCACGGCGAAACCGCCGAAGATGTTGATGCTGGTCAGCAGCACGGCGATGACCGACAGCACCCGGGTCAGGGGATCGCCCACAACGATCTGCAGGAGCGCTCCGACCACGACGATGCCGCTGATCGCGTTGGTCACCGACATGAGCGGCGTGTGCAGCGCGTGATGCACCTTGCCGATGACGTAGAAGCCGATCACGATCGCCAGCACGAACACCGTGATGTGCTGCGGCAGCGGCGCGGGCGCGACGGCGATGATCGCGAACAGCGCCAGGATGCCGACGATCGTCAAGGCGATGCGGGCCCCCCGGGGAATGCCGCGCCGCTTCGTCGGGGCAGCCTCCACCGGCGCCGCGGTCGTCGTCGGCGCCGCCGACACCTGGACAGGAGGCGGCGGCCACAGCTTCTCGCCGTTCTTCGTCACCGTGATGGCGCGCTGCACCACGTCGTCGAGATCGAGCACCAGCGCGCCGTCTTTGCCCGGGGTCAGCAGCTTGAGCAGGTTCACCAGGTTCTGCCCGTAGAGCTGCGAGGCCTGGGCAGGCAGCCGTCGGGCGAGATCGGTGTAGCCGATGATCGTGACGCCATTCGGGGTGACGACCTTCTCGCCGGGAACGGTTCCGACCACGTTGCCGCCGTTGGCGGCGGCGAGGTCGACGATGACGCTGCCCGACTTCATCGACGCGACATCGGCCGCCGTGATCAGCTTCGGCGCCGCCCTGCCCGGGATGTTCGCCGTCGTGACGATGATGTCGACGTCACGAGCCTGCTCGGAATACAGCTCGGCCGCCCGCTTGTCGTACGCCTCGCTGGTCACCTTGGCGTAGCCGTCCGACGACTCCATCTTCTCGCCGACCTCGACGGGCAGGTAGCTTCCGCCGATCGACGACACCTGCTCGGCCACCTCCGGCCGCGGATCGGTGGCCCGCACGATCGCGCCCAGACTCGATGCCGCGCCGATCGCCGCGAGGCCGGCGACGCCGACGCCGGCGACCAGCACCTTGGCGGGCGGCACCTTGCCGGCAGCCGTGACCTGACCCGTGAAGAACCGCCCGAAGGCATTCGCCGCCTCGATGATCGCGCGGTAGCCGGCGATGTTCGCGGTCGACGAGAGCACATCCATCGACTGGGCGCGCGAGATGCGCGGCACCGCGTCGACGGCGAGCGCCGTGATCGGCAGCGCGACCAGCTTGTCGACCAGCTCGGGGTTCAGTCCGGGGCTGAGCCACGAGATCAGGACCGCACCCTGGGCCAGCATGGCGAGTTCCGCATCGGATGGCGCGTTGACGGTCAGCACGATGTCCGAGGCCCATGCCGCCTTCTTGGTGACCAGGCGGGCACCGGCGGACTCGTAGTCGGCATCCGGAAACGACGACCCTGCGCCTGCCCCGCGCTCGACGACCACCTCGTATCCGAGCTGAATCAGCTGGGCGACGGTGGACGGGGTCGCGGCGACACGCGTCTCACCGGGCGCGCTTTCGACGATGATGCCGATCGGCATGGTGATTCCTTCGGGTCTGGAGAGGGCTTCGCCGCCCTGCTCTCATCATGTCTCAGGAACGAGAGGGGCACGGGGACATCCCGCACAATAGGCAGGTGCGTCTCGCCATCCTCGGAGCAGTCCTGCTCGTGCTCGGAGGGCTGGCGATCGCGACCGGGATCCTTCCGCTTCCGGATGCCGCTGGCATCGCCGAGCGGGTCTGGCCGATCCTGCTCTTCGCGGTGGCGATCACGGTGGTGGCCGAGCTGGCCGCCGAGGCCGGCGTCTTCGCCGCCGTTGCGGAGCGCACCGCCCGTGCCGCGCGCGGCCGCGCGTGGCTGCTCTGGCTCTTCGTGGTGCTCCTGGCGGTGCTCAGCACGGCCTTCCTCAGTCTTGACACGACCGCCGTGCTTCTGACTCCGGTGGTGGTGCTGGTCGCCCGGCACAACGGTCTGCCGCCGCTGCCCTTCGCGCTCACCACGGTCTGGCTCGCCAACACCGCCTCGCTCCTGCTGCCGGTGTCGAACCTGACCAACCTGCTCGCCCTGCACGCCCTCGGGTTCTCGGATCCGCTCCGCTTCGTCGCCCTGTTGATCGTGCCCGCGGTCATCGCGATCGTGGTGCCGTGCGCGGCTCTGCTGATCCTGTTCCGCCGCGACTTCCGCCAGCGGTTCGTGCCGGCGCCGCCCACGGCGCCGGAAGACCGGGTTCTCTTCTGGATCGCGGCCGGAGTGCTCGTCGTCACCCTGCCTCTGCTGATCACCGGGATTCCGGTCTGGATCCCGGCGAGCGCCGGGGCGGTCGTGCTGGCGATCGCGTTCGTCATCCGGCGTCGCTCCGCCCTGCGGTTCGCCCTGCTCCCGTGGCAGCTCGTGCTGTTCGCGGGCGGACTCTTCCTGGTCGTCGAAGCCGCGCACTCGCTCGGCCTCACCGCCGTGCTCGCCCAGCTGGCCGGTTCGGGCGAGAGCCCTGGCGCCTTGCTGCGCCTCTCGCTCAGCGGGATGCTGGGCGCCAACGCCGTCGACAACCTCCCCGCCTACCTGGCGCTGGAACCCGTCGCCGGCCGGTCGCCCCTGCGCCTGGCGGCGCTGCTCATCGGAGTCAACGCCGGACCGCTGGTCACCCCGTGGGCGTCTCTCGCCACCCTGCTCTGGCACTCGCGTCTGCAGGCGCTCGGCGTCGAACTGCGCTGGTCGCGCTACCTGCTGCTCGGGCTGATCGTCGCGCCCGTGACCGTGGTCGTCGCCACTCTCGGCCTCGCGTTCACGCGGTGACGATGCCGTAGGCCGGGAACAGCTCGCGCCATCGCGGCTCCCACGGCTCGCAACGACCCGCGGCGAGCTCGGTGTCGAGATCCTGCAGGTGCACGTGCCAGCCGGCCGCGTGATAGGGCGCATCGGCGAGCCGCAGGCCGTGCTCTTCAATGATGAGCCGCGTCCCATCCCCGTCTTCGCTGAGCGTCGCTTCCATCACGGTCTGCTCGTCGCCGGTGCCCGCGAGCAGCCGCAGTCGGTGCGGAGCATCGCAGACCTCCACGCGCATCGTGCCCTCCCAGCTGCTGGTGAAACGGCCCTGCAGCTCGCCGCCGACGCGGAAGTCGCCGGTCGCGACGGCGATCCAGCGCGCGGTGCGCTCCGGATCGGTGATCGCCGACCAGACGTCGGTGATGTCCGTGTCGAAGCGGTCCTCGAGCCGGACCGTTCCCTGATCGCCGTCCGGGATCAGGTCGACCTTCAATGCGTCAGTCATCGTTCTTCCTCCTGGCGCGCTTTCCGCGCGCGATCTCGGTGTGCAGAGCAGCCATGCGGTGGGTCCAGAGGTCCCGGTACGGGGCGAGCCACGCGTCGAGCTGTGCGAGCGGATCCGGATCGATCGCGTAGATGCGTCGCTGCGCGTCCTTGCGCACTCGCACCAGCCCGGCCTCGCGCAGAATGCGCAGATGACGCGAGACCCCGGGTCGGGCGATCGCCAGGTTGCCGGCGATCTCGTTCACGGTCGCCGGGCCGTGGCGCAGCGTCTCGAGGATCGCGCGACGGTTGTCGTCCGAGAGCGCCTGCACCACCGCATCCATGCTGTCAATGTATCTGACCGTGTACGTACACGTCAAGATACATACAAGGCACGAAGGCGCGGGGCGCGTAGTGTCAGCCGAATAGGGTCACCGCGGCTCGATCTGAACAGAACAGAGGAACCCCCATGGGCGAGAAGTCGGCACGCAAGAACACCCCGAAGACCGCAGCGTCGAAGACCCTCAAAGAGAAGCGCCTCGACAAGCACACCAAGAAGGCCAACAACGACCGCGTCAACAACACGGATGCCGTGACGAAGGCCGCCAACAAGTAGCGATCGAGGTCAGCTGCCCGGGATCACGTTCCGGTTGGACACCAACGACCCCGGCTGGGGCGTCGTCACGTCGTCCGTCTGGTCGGCGGTGTCGAGATTGAATCCGGCGACCCCGACCGGGATGAAGGTGAACGACGGGTTGTTCTCGACGTCGCTGTAGCTTCCGGCGTAGATCTGGCCCCTCCAGACGAACCCGTTCTTGCCGTTGAACGCGCACGGCGTGTAGAGCATCGCGCTGATGGGCGCCTGGATCTGGAAGCTGTTGTTGATCGCGAAGTCGCCCTCCCCCGACCCGCAGGTGGGCTTGGCATCCGTCAGGTTGTCCGGGGTCATCAACCACAACCGGTGCGCGGTCGTGTCGGACGACGCGAAGTTCAGCTGGTTGATCGACCCCCAGTTGTAGACCGGGGCGAAGATCACGACATCGCTGGTGAGCTTGAACGTCGTGTTGTTGCTCACCTGGATCCCATTCGTGCAGCCCAGCGCGTTGATGATCGTGGGCTTCCCGGCCAACCCTCCGAACCATCCGCCGACCTGGGTGCACGACGCCCCGCTCAAGGTCACCACCTGGTACAGGTCTCCGGTCGAGTCACGCCAATCGGTCGGCGTGTAGGGAATGTCGGTCCAGGGCGCCGTGGCGGGAATCGTGCTCGTCGACGTGTAGGTGCCCCCGACCTGGGCGCCGGGCGGATTCGGCGAGACGCTGCCGGAGGTCAGGTTCCCGCTGACGCTGCCCTTCGAGCCCAGGGTGACCGCGCCCGATACCCAGGCGCTCCCGTTGATGGCGCAACTGTTCGAGCCGAGGTCGAGGTTGCCGGTCACCGAGACATTTCCGTTGAGCACCGCGTTGTTCTTGCCGCAGACGAAGTTGCCCTTCTTGATGACCAATCCGCCCTCGCTGAGATCCAGCGAGGAGTTCGCCTGGACCGTGGCCCCGCCGTACAGATACATCCCGACGCCGCTGGGCTTGGCTCCGGGCCAGAGGAACTGGTAGACCGCCTCGACGGTCGTGGCCGCCCCGTAGGGCGTTCCCGACGCGTTGACCGCGCGACCGGTGGAGAGCACCTTCACTTGCGGCGTCAAGAAAGCCGGGCATCCGGTCTGCCACAAGCCGTTGACCAGCCTCTGCACGGTCGCCGTATAGGTGACCGAGCCGGTCGACGTGTAGGTCGCCGTGGTCGGTTGAGTCGTGCAGGTGCCTGCGTACAGTCCGGCGATGGTCGCGGCCACCCCCGCGTCGGCGGCCGCCTGCGACTGCAGGTGTGCGCGGGTCGAACCGGAGAAGGTGAGCCCGCCGACGACCGAGGTCGACAGCGAGGCGCCGACGATCAATCCGAGCGCCACCAACGCGATCACGGGGATCAGAGCGGAGCCGGTGTCGGTGGGGGCCGCGGTGCGAGCGATTCGTCGTCTCAGTAGCATTGCGGGCTCCCGGTGCTTCCGGCTCGACTGAACGCCGAGGTGGTGATCGTTTGGTCCGGCTGCTGGCCGGAGGCCGCACCGCGGAAGGCCAGCATGACCTCGGCACCGGACGCGGTGAAGATGCCGGTGCCCGACGTCGGCGTGACCGTGGTGTCGAGCACCGCCCAGGCGGCGAGGTCGGATGGGGTCGGCGCTGCAGGGATCGCGCTCGGCGAGGTGACGTAACGGATGGACTGGTCAGCTGCCGAGTAGTACCACGCCGAGCAGACCCAGACGATGGTCGATCCGGACTGGGCCGTGCGGGCGACCAGCAGTTGATCGGCGCCCTGCGGCGAGGTCAGCCGGAAGTCGGACGAGTTGCGAATGCCGAGCTCGATCGAGTTCGCGGCCACCTGCGCGCCGCCCGAGGCTTGCACCCGCGCGGTCACGGCCTGCGGCGTGCGGATCATCGAGATCAGAAGACCGCCGACGGCCATCATGACGATCAAGGTGAGCACGGTCGTCACCATCAGCTCCACCAGCGTGAAACCGTCTTCGCCGCGTTCGTCGACCGACGTGCGAACCTCAGGCACTTTTCACCAGAACCAGGGTGGAGACCGAGACCTCGAGCCGCCCGCTGGTGGCATTCGTCACGGTGACGCTGACCTTGACCGTCGCGGGGTAGTGGGTGGGGCACGCATCGATGGTTCGGACGGTCCGCAGGATCAGGTTCGACCGGACGGTCACCGACTGGTCAAGCGGAGTCAGGGCCGCGCAACTCGATTGGGCGCGTTCGTCTTCAATCGCCTGATTCGCGAAGGACGTCGCGGTGACCAACTCGGCATTGTTCGACGACTGGACGAGGCTCTGCGTCAGGATCGGCAGCACCGCGACCGCGACCAGCATCAGGACGAACATGGCGATGATCGGTTCGAGAAGCGTGAAACCGCCATCCGACGCGATCCTCGGGGTCGCCTTCTCGCGGCGACCCGTCGACGAATAGATCAGCATCTCGAGCTCCCCCCAGCTCCGGAGACCCCACGCTCCGCCTAATTGCGTAATCGCGCGCACGAACGAGGGGGTTACGCTCTGGCGAGCAGGGTTTCGACCCCAGTTCGCGGGGTTCGCGTCACTCCGACTCAGCGACGGAGGCTCTCAG
>DASTNC010000034.1:0-3362 GCA_035721225.1 Pseudolysinimonas sp. | reverse complement strand
TCACCCCTTTCAGGTCGTTCATCCACAGCCCCCACAGGCCGCTGACCATGATGAGGCCGAGCACGATGAGCATGCTGCCGCCGACGAGGTTGATCGCCCGAACATGCCGCTTGAGGAATGCGACCGCCCCGACCGTCCAGTCGAGGCCGAGGGCAATAAGAAGGAAGGGGATGCCGATGCCCAACGCGTAGATGAACGCGAGCGCCGAGCCTTGCACCGGTGAATGCCAGCTCATCGCCGAAATGGCGCCGAGCGTCGGGCCGATGCACGGGCTCCAGCCGATCGCGAAGACCGCGCCGAGCAGCGGCGCCCCCGCGAGGCCGGTCGCCGGCCGCCACAGCGGCTTCATGGTGCGCTGCGCACCCCGGATGCGGCCGATGAACACGAGGCCGAGCACGACGACGACCGCGCCGGCGACCCGCGTCACGAGGTCGTCCCAATGCAGCAGCCAGAACCCGGCCGAGGTGACGACGTAGGTCGTCGCGACGAAGACGACGGCGAACCCGAGAACGAAGAGCGCGACGCCCAGCGTCATGCGGCTGCGTTCGCTGCGCTTGGCCGCGGTGCGCCCGTCGGTGAAGCCGCCGATATAGGCGAGGTAGCCAGGCACGAGCGGCAGCACGCAGGGCGAGGCGAAGGAGACGACGCCGGCCAGGAGCGCGATCGGCACGGCGATGAGCAGTTGGCCGCCGGAGACGGCGTCGGTCAGGCCCGGCACGTCAGGTGCCCCCGGAGAGCGCCGAGTTGATGAGCGAGACCAGGGTGGAGGGCTGGGCGTCGATGGGCCCCTCGACGCGCGAGGCGATGCGGCCCTCCTTGTCGAGGACGAGCGTCGTCGGCGTGGCGTTCGGGCGGATGTCGCCGCTGAAGGCGAGCTGCACGTGGCCGTCGTTGACGTCGACGATCGACGGGTAGGTCACCCCGAAACTCTGGTCGAACGTGCGGATCGTGACGGGCTGGTTCTCGGTGTTGACCCCGATGAACTGCACGGGCTTGTCGGCGAACTGGCGAGAGATCTTCTCCAGATCTTTCGCTTCGGAGCGGCAGGGCGCGCAGTCCGCATACCAGAAGTTCACGACGAGCACCTTGCCGCGCTCGGCGCTGCTCGTGAAGGTGCCGCCCTCTGCGGTGGGGCCGGAGAAGTCGACGGGTGCCGCGCGGTGCGAGGGCGCCACCTCGGTGACGCCGCTGCCGGCGATGTACCCCTTGCCGCTGCCGGAGAGGTATTGCTGGGCGAGCGGGTCGCTGGAGCAGCCCGCCAGAAGCACGGTCGCGGCGATGGCGAGCGCGGCGAGCGCGAACTTCGGCCCGCGCCGCATCAGACCGCCCCCACGTCGCGCGCCGCAGCGCCCTGCCCGCCGGCCGGGTCGCGGTAGCCGACCTCGACCAGCTCTCGCCCGTGACGTTCGAAGGTCGTGATGCTGGAGAGCGCGCAGCGACGACGGCGCGGGTCGTGCGCGAGCCGGAGGCCCGCCACCCCGAGATGCAGGGTCCAGATCGGCAGCTGGTGACTGACGAGCACGGCGTCGCCGCCCCCGTCACCGACCTCGTCGAAAGCCGCATCGACGGCGGCGTGCATGCGCCGGTAGATGCGCGCATACGGCTCGCCCCAACTGGGCCGCCAGGGGTTGACGAGGAAGGGCCAGTTGCCCGGCCTGCGCATCTGATGTGCCATGACGGTGCCTTCGAAGTGGTTGCGGGGCTCGATCAGCCGGTCATCGATGCGGGGCTCGAGCGCGAACGCCGCCCCGATCGGAGCGGCCGATTCCCGCGTGCGTTCAAGCGGCGAGCAGACGAGGGCGGCGACGGGCCTGCTGGCGCAGACGAGTTCGTCGGCAGCCGCCTGGGCCATAGCGTGCCCGAGGGACGAGAGGCCATAGCCGGGCAGCCTGCCATACAGGATGCCGTCGGGGTTGAACACCTCGCCGTGACGCACGAGATGAACCTGACCTGCTACCACGCAGGCCATTCTACGGAACGGGCCCGATGAATCGACCGTGATCGGCCGTCGCCGACCTTTTGCACGGCGCCCTCCCGGCCTCCGCCTCATCACCGCCTTCGGCCGCCCCTCCCCTCGCGCCGAAGTCGGCGCAGCCGCCGGGCGCCGCCCGGGGCCCCTCTAGACTTGACGCCGTGATTGCCCGCATCTTGTTGAAGAACCTTGCCGCGCGCGCCGACGGCCCCGTCGACGTCGGCGGATGGGTGGAGGCCGTTCGCGACCAGAAGAAGGTGCAGTTCGTCGTGCTGCGAGACGAGTCTGGTGCAGTGCAGCTCGTGCACCCCCGCGGCGGGGAAGACGACGAGATCGCGCAGACGATCTCCGCTCTGGCGCAGGGCAGCTTCGTGAGCGTCGCAGGCCTCCTCAAGCATGACGAGCGGGTGCGCTTGGGCGGCATCGAGGTGAAGATCACGCGGCTCGACGTCGTGTCGGCAGCAACACCGGAGACGCCGATCGCGGCCGATTCGGCGCTCGACAAGCGGCTCGACTGGCGCTTTCTCGACCTGCGCCGACCCAAGCAGAGCCTCGCTCTGCGTGTGCAGACGACCTTCGAGAACGCCCTGCGCGGCTACTGGCTCAGTCATGACTTTGTCGAACTGCACACCCCGAAGCTCATGTCGAGCCCGAGCGAATCACGCGCCGAGCTTTTCTCGTTGGATTACTTCGACACGACCGCCTACCTCGCCCAGAGCCCGCAGAACTTCAAGCAGATGGCGCAGGCGGCGGGCCTCGGCAAGGTTTTCGAGATCGCCGACGCCTTCCGGGCCGATCCGTCGTTCACGAGCCGGCACGCGACCGAGTTCACGAGCATCGACAGCGAGATCAGCTGGATCGACAGCCACGAAGACGTCATGCGCATGCACGAGGAGCTGATGGTCGCCGGACTCACCGCCGTGCGCGAACAACACGGCGACGCGATCCGGGAGCTCTTCGGCGTCGAGGTGACCGTGCCCACCACCCCGTTCCCGCGCATCCCGCTGGCAAAGGCCCGCCGCATCGTGGCCGAGCACGGCTACACGGTGCCCCGCGCCGACGGCGACATGGATCCGGAAGGCGAGCGCCGCATCGGCGCCTACGTGCGCGAGGAGTTCGGCCACGAGTTCGTGTTCCTGACCGACTACGAGTCGACGATCCGGCCTTTTTACCACATGCGTCACGCCGACGACCCGTCGCTGACGAAGAGCTACGACCTGATCTTCAACGGCACGGAGATCGCCACGGGTGCCCAGCGGGAACACCGCGTCGACGTCTTGACCGCCCAGGCGATCGAGAAGGGGCTCGACCCCGAAGGCCTGGCCGGCTACCTCGACTTCTTCCGTTACGGCATCCCGCCGCACGGCGGGTTCGGGATGGGCCTCGCGCG
>DASTNC010000033.1:0-33302 GCA_035721225.1 Pseudolysinimonas sp. | reverse complement strand
CAGCAAGAGCATGTCGCCCACTGAGGTCGGCCCGCTGGTCGTGGTCGGCGAGAAGAACGCGGCGCGCTACATCGCCTCCCATGGTTCACGGCTGACCAACTCGCAGACCGACGCCGTCATCGCTGCCGCCCTGGTGCACTTTCCGCGGCTCGGCGCGGCGCCGAGCGAGGTCGACGCGAGCATCCTGCCGCAGGTTCTGCCCGAAGCCGAGCCCGAGCCGCTGCTGACCGTGGCGGATGTCACCGAGGTGCTCATGGCGGGCGCGCTTGCCGAGCCCATCGAATCGTGGATGTCATTTTTGCACCCGACGCAGGCCAAGCTGGTGCGCCGCAGCTTCAGTGGCCCCTCCCGCATTCGAGGTGCCGCGGGAACCGGCAAGACGGTCGTGGGCCTGCACCGCGCCGCCTACCTGGCGCGGTCGCAGCCGAAGAAGGTACTGGTCACCTCCTTCGTGAAGACGCTCCCCGATGTGCTGTCGAACCTGATGGCGCGGCTGGCGCCGGAGGTGGCCGACCGGGTCGAGTTCTCGGGCGCGCATGCGTTCGCTTTGCGGTTGCTGGGCGAACGCGGCATCCGGGCCAACCTGAAGTCGGCCGAGGCCGATCTGGCCTTCGCCAGCGCGTGGCGGCAGCACGGCGTCGGCGGCCCGCTCGAGCGGATCGACCATGACCAGCGCTACTGGAAAGACGAGATCAGCAACGTCATCAAGGGTCGCGGTCTGACGGCCTTCGATCAGTACGCCGAGCTGCCGCGCACCGGCCGGCGGCGGGCGCTCACCCTCGACCAGCGCCGGGCGGTCTGGACCCTGTTCGTGGCGTATCAGGCGGGCCTGACGGAGCGCGGCATCCGGGACTTCGACGACGTCATCCTGCTGGCCGAGCAGTCGCTTCGCGCCCACCCCCTGGAGGCCTACGGGGCCGTCGTCATCGATGAGGCCCAAGACCTCAGCTGCGCCATGATCCGGATGCTGCACCTCCTGGTCGGCGACGCCCCCGACGGCCTGACCATCATCGGCGACGGGCAGCAGTCCATCTACCCCGGCGGATTCACCCTCGCCGAGGCCGGGATCTCGATCGCCGGACGCGGAGTCGTCATGACAACCAACTACCGCAACACCCGGCAGATCGTGGACTTCGCCTCCCACGCCGTCGACGGCGACCAGTTCGCCGACATCGAGGGCGGCCTGCAGGGCAAGGATGCGATCACCGAGGTGCTGCGGTCGGGTCCGCCGCCGGTGCTGGCGCGGTTCCGGAACCGAGCCGAGCACGATCGGGATCTGCTTCAGCGGCTTCGCGGGGCGGACTGCCCGCTCGAAGACGTTGGCATCCTGAGCATCACCACGGCGGGAGTCAAGCGGTCGCTGCGCCTGCTGGCCGAGGCCGGCATCCCTGCGATCGATCTCGCCGACTACTCCGGTCGTCCGGTGAAAGCGGTCAAGGTCGGCACCGTCAAGCGATCGAAGGGCCTCGAGTTCAAGACCGTGCTGATGCCGCGCGTGCTGCCCGACTGGATCGCCGACTCGACCCGCGACGACGAGGCCCACACGATCCACCGCCGCGAGCTGTACGTCGGGATGACGTGCGCCCGCGACGAGCTGTGGGTGGGGGTGTGCTCGTAGGGCTAGGGGCCTGGCCTCCTCCACCGGGCAACTCCGATGGGCTTTTTCACTACCCGGGCGTCATCATCATGTTGACGTGTAGTGTCAAAGCAATGATGACGCGGTGGACTTCACGGAAAGTGCCCGGAAACATGGAATCTCCGAAGAGGACATTCTTCACGCCATCAGGCACCCGTTGGCTCACTATGAGCAGAGCCATGAGGGGGAGCGGCGGCTGCTCATTCTCGGGCCCGACTCGTCGGGTCGATTTTTGGAGATTGTGGTCCTCCCGGCACGCGAGCCCGAGCGAGTGATCCACGCCGACATTTTGAGGCCAAAGTTCTACGGCCAGCTGCCATGAGAGGAGCGTGAGAATGGCGAAAACCATGAAGAAGTCACCGGTTGAGGAATGGCTGGACTCGATCGATCCGGCGTCGACAGAGTTTCGCGATGGCGTTCATCTCCGTGCGATCGGTGCGGCCCTCGATGCCATCGAGGCAGCGGAACGCCAACTCGAGGAGGCAGTGGCGGAGGCCAAGAAGGCTGGCGAGTCGTGGAACGCGATCGGCGTCGTTCTCGGGACATCGCGCCAGGCCGCTCACCGCAAGTTCGCACGCTGAGTGCCAGGCCTGCCGAACGGCGACTCGACTCGCTGCCGCCCTCGCCGGGTGCGCGAGCGCCGGGCCCGCGGCATCCAGAAACCCCACCACGGCGGGCGGTCTCCGTCTGGAACTCCCGGTGGGATTGACGCTAATCTGGCCAGGACAGGCCAGAAGGAGCAAGATGGCGACCATCAACGTCTTCGATGCCAAGGCGCAGTTCTCGAAGCTCATCGCCCGAGCCGAGGCGGGGGAAGAGATCGTGATCTCGCGACACGGGCGAGAGGTCGCGCGTCTCGTGCCGATGCCGACGGCGCAGGCTGATCGCTCGCCGGGATGGGTCAAGGCGTTCGACGTGCCCGACGACTTCGACGACTGGACGGAGACCGACGAGCAGGACTGGTTCGGGTGAGATACCTGCTCGACACGGGGGTTCTGCTGTTCTGGGCCATGGGCCGACTCGACCGCCTCACCGAATCGCAGCAGTCGGTGATCCGGGACGGTGGCAATGAGGTCTTCGTGTCGGCCGTCAGCGCCGCCGAGGTCCGCGTCAAAACCTCGATCGGAAAGCTCTCTCCGCCGCCCGGACTGTTCGAGTCCTTGGCGTCGCGCGGCTTCGTCGAGTTGCCGCTGACCATCGCCGATTCGGACGCGTTCGACACGCTGCCACTGGTGCACCGCGATCCCTTCGACCGCCTTCTCGTCATCCAGGCCCTCGCGCACGGGCTGACCTTGGTGACGACCGACGACCAGCTGCGTCAGTATCCGATCCCGACGCTGTGACCGGGAGCGCTACGGCCCGGCGGAGGTGTCGCGCTGCCGCTGACGGAGCGCGGCATCCGGGACTTCGACGACGTCATCCTGCTGGCCGAGCAGTCGCTTCGCGCCCGCCCCCCTCGAGACCAACGGGCAGCCGTCAACCGAGGGGCTGCGGTCAGGGTCGCAGCCGGTGCTGGAGCGGTTCCGGAACCGAGCCGAGCACGACCAGGACCCGCTCCAGCGGCTTCGGGATGCGGTCTGCCCGCTCGAAGACGTCGGTGTGCTCGTAGCGGGTGGCGGCGATCCACCACAGCGACTTGGCCGAGTAGATCTGATGAGGCCCAAGTTTCACGAGCTGTTGAGAAGAGAGGGAAGGCCTTCATGACGAAGACGACGAGCAAGCAGTCAGTCGAAGAATGGCTCGATTCGCTCGATCCATCAACGATGGTCGTGCGCGACGGTCGTCACATGAGGGAGATCTCGGCCGCCCGGACCGCTCTAGAGGCGGCAGAGACCCGCCTTCACGATGCGGTCGCGGATGCCATCGCGGCGGGCGATTCCTGGAGCATGATCGGGGTCGCCCTTGGCACCTCGCGACAGGCGGCCCACCGCAAGTTCGCGCGTCACGTCCGGCCCTCGGAAGTCGGCCCGACGCGGTCTGGTGAACGTTGACAGTCGCGGGGTCGGGTAGGCGCCATCCCTCTTCGTTTGCCGGGAACCCGCCGCCGCGACAGCACATTCCCCTAGGAAGGTAGTCATGTTTGGTCACTTGCCCCTCTGGCTGCTCATCGCGTTGTTCGTCACCTCAGCCGCCGTCATCTGGTTCGCCGGCATTCAGCTGTCGAAGAACATCGACGTGCTCGACCGGCGCCTCCACATCGGCAACGCGTTCGGCGGCCTCATCGTGCTCGCGGTCGCGACCAACCTGCCAGAGATCGTGATCACCGTCACGGCGGCGGCGAGCGGATCGGTCGAAGTCGCGGTCAGCAACATCCTGGGCGGCATCGGGATTCAGACGGTGGTGATCGTCATGCTCGACCTGTTCGGCAAGCGGACCAAGGATGCCCCGCCGCTGACCTACCGAGCCGCGTCGCTGACGCTCGTCATCGAGGGTGTCGCGGTGGTCGCCGTGCTTCTCGCGGTGGTGGCCGGAACGCAGCTGCCGAAGTCGCTCGACCTGTTCCGAATCACCCCCGAGGCGTTTCTCATCGTGGTGCTCTGGGCGGTCGGCTTGATGCTGGTGCGACGGTCACGCGCCGGTCTTCCCTGGCACGAGAACGACGCAGCTCGCGACACGAAGGCTTTGAAGGGTCAGGGGTCGAGCGCATCCGACACCTCGAAGCCTCCGGCATCCCTGGCCCGCGCGGTGATCGTGTTCTCGCTCGCCGCGATCGCGACTCTGGCGGCGGGTTTCGTTCTGGAGCGCAGCGGCGAGGCGGCGTCATCCCAGATCGGGCTCTCAGGCGTGCTGTTCGGCGCCACCGTGCTGGCCCTGGCGACCTCATTGCCCGAGATCTCAACCGGACTGCAGGCCGTCAAACAGGGCGACGTCACACTCGCCTTCAGTGACATCTTCGGGGGCAACGCCTTTCTGCCCGTGCTGTTCCTGGTGGCAGGGCTCGTGTCGGGGCAGGCGGTGCTGCCGAGCGCACGGTTCAGCGACATCTACTTGACCGCCTTGGCCGCTTTGCTCACTCTCGTCTACATCGTCGGCCTGATCTTCCGCCCGAGGCGCCGGGTGCTCGGAATGGGCATCGACTCGTTGATCGTGCTCGTGCTGTACCTGGTCGGGGTGGCCGGTCTCGTGGGGATCGCCGGGTGAGGGGGCGCCCGCCTACTTCTGCGCGAGCTCGCCCGCGACGTCGGGCACGTACTTGTACAGCTCCCGCGGCGGTCGGTCGTAGTCGTCGGCCGAGGGTCGATCGGGCAGGGTGACCTTCTTCTGCTTCACCTTCTTGTAGGGCACTTGTGACAGCAGGTGATGGATGACGTTGAGCCGGGCGGCCTTCTTGTTGTCGCTCTCGACCGTCCACCAGGGCGCCTCGGGCAGGTCGGTGACGGCGAACATGTCGTCTTTGGCCCGGGAGTACGCCTCCCACTTGGTGATCGACTCCAGGTCGGTCTCCGACAGCTTCCACCGCCGCATCGGATCTTTCAGTCGCGAGCGGAACCGTTTCTCCTGCTCCTCATCCGACACTGAGAACCAGTACTTGAGCAGGATGATGCCGTCGTCGACGAGCATCCGCTCGAGCACCGGCACCTGCCGCAGGAACAGTTCGTACTGCTCGGGGGTGCAGTAGCCGAGCACGTGCTCGACGCCGGCCCGGTTGTACCAGGAGCGGTCCATCAGCACGATCTCGCCCTTGGTCGGCAGGTGCTCGATGTAGCGCTGGAAGTACCACTGCCCCTTCTCGCCCTCGTCGGGCGTGGGCAGCGCCACCACCCGCGCCGACCTCGGTTTCAGGTACTGGGCGACCCGCTTGATCGCTCCGCCCTTGCCCGCGGCGTCGCGGCCCTCGAAGATCACCACGACGCGCGCTCCGGTCGCGATCACCCACTGCTGCATGCTCACCAGCTCGACCTGGAGCTTCTTGAGCTCCTTCTCGTAGGCGGCCTTCTTGGGCGCGGAGATCTTCGCGGTCTGCCCGGCCGCCCCCGAGCCCGTCGCGCCGGGGCCGGTCACAGCCGGGCCAGACGCGCGCGGGCGAAGGTGTAGATGCCGAAGGCGATCAGGCCGAGGCCCACGACGACGAGGATCGCCGAGCCGAACGGCAAGGCCGCCAGCGCTTTCAGGGCCCCATCGAGTCCGGATGCCTGGCTCGGGTTGACGATCACCGCGGCGATCACGAACAGCACCCCGACTACCGCGACGGCGATGCCTTTGGCGACGTATCCGACGGTGCCGAGCACCAGAACCGGGCGTCGGCCGCGACCGGTCGAAAGCACGATGTCAGAGACGAACTTCTGCCGGGCCCCTTTCACGAAGAGGTACACGCCGACCGCGAACGTGACGAGCCCGATGAGGCCGAGCAGCAGCTGCCCGCCGGGCAGGGCGAGGATGCCGCTGCTCGCCTGCTGCGTCGAGCTCGACGCGCTCGACGAGCCGCCGCGCGCGAAGGTGAGGGCGGTGATCCCGAGAACGAGGTAGGCGACCGCCTTCGCCGCGGCCACCAGGCTTCGCACCCAGCGCTTCTTCGAGGCGGACCCGATGCCGAGGAACGCCTGGATGATGAGCCACAGCGCCAACGCGAAGAGCCCGATCACGGCGATCCACAGCAGCGCAACGCCTCCCGGCAGCTGCACGATCTGCGCGATCGCACCCGACTGATCGGTCTCGGCGCCCTGGTTCAGCGCGACCCGGATCGCCAGGTAGCCGATGAACAGGTGGATGAGCGCGCTGCCGGCGAAGCCGAGCCTGGCCAGCACGGTCAGGGCGCGGCTGCTGCCCACGGAGCTGGTCACGCGGCGGGGTCGTGCGTTCATGGTGCGGTCTCGCATCTCTTGTCGTTGGTCATGTGCCGTCCGTCTGGGGCTGGGAATGCTGCCCCACCACGCGCTCACCGGGCGTTCGGACGGTGCGGTGCGTGTCGATCATGATCAGCGTCCCCACGATCACCATCGACAGCGCGATCGAGGCGGTCGTGTCGCTGATCCAGTGGTAGCCGAGGTACAGGCGGCTGATGACCTGGGCGGCGATTCCGAGAATCGCCACCGCGAGGGCCGTCACGGTGAACCAGGTGCGCCGGATGCGGCTCGCGAACAGGAAGACGAGGATCAGCAGGAAGTCGGAGGTGCCCAGCACGTGACCGGACGGGAACGAGAACGTGTGATCCGCCCCGAACAGCATGAGGCTGATCGGCGGACGCGGATGCTTGATGATCGGCGCGAGCACCTCGGCGAGGATCACGCCGGTCACCATGCCGGTGAAGAGCAGGAACGGCCGCCAGACGTGCCGGGCGGCGATGATCCAGACCACGAGCACGACGAGCACGACGATCGGCAGCGCGATCGGGCCGAACACGACGGCCAGCGCGATCATGAACCCGGTGGTGGAGCCCGAGCGCTGTGCGTCGAACCAGCGCTCGACGGGCCGATCGAGCAGTTCGAACCCGCTGTGCGTCACCACGCTCACCACGAGGTAGAGGAACGCGACGAGACCCACCGCGATCAGGGCGGTGGCGCCGATGTACGTGCGCCGACGTTCCGAGGCGTCGACATAGCGCTCCTCGACGACGAACTTCGCATGCCAGTCGGTCGCGCGTCGGCGGAGAGGGAGCTTGGGTGCGTTCGACATGTCACCGCCGATTGGACACCCTGTCGGGCATCCATGGAGGGATACGCAGGCGATGGTCAGGTGGCCGAGGTCACCCTGCTGAGAAGGTGAACCAGATTCGGTACGCGCCGGCGATCAACATGACGGCGGTGGTGATCCGGCCGGGCGCTCACCGGCTGCGCCAGGTCATCAGCACGTGCAGCAGGGGCAGCGCCGACGCCCCGATGAGTGTCCACCCGAGCCACGGCACCGTCGGCAGCGTCAGCACGCCGGCGAACAGCAGCCCGGCGAAGATGATCGCCGACACCAGGCGGCCCAACGAGCGCTCCAACGAGCGCAGGCGGCGGTCGATCTGCGGGGTCTGCATGGCGATCTCGCCGCGGTCGATGCGCTGCGCGAGTTCGTCGATGCGGCGGGGGAGGCCGGCCAGCATGGTCGCGAGCGAGAGCGCCTTCTGCGGCAGTTCGCGCACCGCGCTCATGCCGCCCGATGACAGGACGTCGCGGGCGAAGGGCTCGACGGCATCCCACATGTTGAAGTCCTTGTCGAGCGCGCTGGTCACCCCCGAGATGATCGAGATGGTGCGGATGAGCAGCAGGAAGTTCTCGGGCAGTTGGAATGGCAGCGAGCGGATCGTCTCACCGAACTGGCGGGCGAAGGCCTCGAGCTCGCGCTGATCGACCCGCTGCAGCTCGGCGATGCCCATGCCGCCGAAGCGGTCGAACAGGGCGGTCATCGCCCGCTCGAGCTCGTGGGTGTCGGCGGCCGAGAGCAGCACGCCGAGGCGCTCGAGCGAGCGCACCAGCCCGCGGCTGTCGCGGCCGACCGCGGCGAGGATGAAGTCGCGCAGCCCGGCGCGCAGCGAGGCCGAGATCGAGCCCATCATGCCGAAGTCGATGAAGGTGAGCGTGAAGGCGCCGTCGGCGCCGGGCGTCACGAAGATGTTGCCGGGATGCGGGTCGGCGTGGAAGAAGCCCGCGACGAAGATCTGCTGAAAGGTCGAGCGCGCGAGGGCCATCGCGACGGCGGCCGGGTCGATGCCTGCGGTGGCGAGAGCCGCGGCGTCCGTGATCTTGATGGCCGTCACGTCGCTCAAGGTCAGCACCCGCAGCGAGGTGCGCTCCCAGGCGACGACCGGAGCGCCGACCCCCGAATCGCCCGCGAAGTCGGCGGCGAAATGCTCGGCGTTCGCGGCTTCGTTCAGGTAGTCGATCTCTTCGTGGCTGGTGGCGGCGAACTCCTCGACCAGCGCGGGCGCGTCGACGCGGCGCGAGATCAGTCGGATGCGCGAGACCCACTGGCTCACCCGGCGCAGCGCCGCGAGGTCGACGGCGACCACCTGGTCGATGCCCGGGCGCTGCACCTTGACCACGACATCGGCGAAGCCCAGGTCGGCCGCGAGGGCTGGAGTCAGGCGCGCCCGATGCGCCTGGCCGAGGGATGCCGCGGCGATCGGCACCTCGTCGAACGACGCGTAGGCGAGGGCGAGCGGGATGCCTAGCTCGGCTTCGATCGCCTGCTTGATACCGGCGAACGGCTCGGCCGCGACCTCATCTTGCAGGCCCTCGAGCTCGTCGGTGATCTCGGGCGGCAGGATGTCGAGGCGCGACGACATGAACTGCCCGACCTTGATCATCAGGCCCCCCAGGTCGACCGCGAGGTCGTGGAAGCGCCGGGCGAGCTTCTGCAGACGCGCCGGGCGGCCGCGCGCGGCCAAGCCGCCGAGCCCGATGCGCGGCAGCGCCAACTCGAACCACCAGGCCTGCGCAAGGGCGCGCGCGGCGAAGCGCATGATCCTGCGATAGCGCGCCCGGAACACGCGGCCGGGCGGACGCGCCGCCGTGGCGGACGCCGTGCCGGGGCTTCCGGCGCTCACTCCTCGGCGAGGATCGCGTAGAGCTTGCGGCGGGCGTCGTCGATGATCGCGACCGCGCGCTCGTGCTGCTCTTTGCTTCCGCTGCTCGCGATCTGCCCGAGCGCCTGGGCGAGCTTGGCGCCGGCTTTGGGCAGGGCGGTGCGCTCGGAGTCCCAGCCGCGGCGCGACTCGGAGGGATGCGGCGCGGCCGTGAACTCGGCGGCGGCCTCGGCGCCGGCCTCCGTCAGCGCGTAGACCTTGCGCTCGCCCTCCTGCGTCGCGGTGGCGAGACCCTCGTCGACCAGCAGTTGGAGCGTCGGGTAGACCGATCCCGGGCTCGGCTTCCAGGTGCCGCCCGAGCGGGTCTCGATCGCCTGGATCAGCTGGTAACCGTGCATCGGGCCCTCGGCGAGCTCGACCAGGATGGCGGTGCGGATGTCGCCGCGGCCCATGCGGCCGCCCATCCGGCCCCCCATGCCCGCGCCGAAGCTGGGCCCGAAGGCGTCTCGCAGACTGTCGACGGCCTCTCGCAGGTCGAAGCCGTAGGTGGATGACGAACTCATGACGGTGTCCTCTCTCGCGGTCCAGCGATAGCTAACGATACATCGGTAACGGAATCGTCGGCGCCGGGCGGGATCGGTGCCACGATGAGGCATGGACGATGACCGACCACCCCCGCACGACGAGACCAAGGTCACGGAGCAACCGTCGCTGACCTTCTCGACCGGAGGCATCTGGCTCGTGGTCGGCGGGCTGTTCACGGCGGTGGCGCTTGCCGTGCTGATCCCGCAGACGATCGCGGGGCTGCCGCCGCGGGGGGTGCCCCTGGCCGCGGCGGTCGTCGACCTCGTGCTCTATGCCGGGATGGTGGTGGTGCGGTTCACCGTGCCGGTGCCGCGCCTGCGCAGGCGCCTCGGCCTGCTGGCGATCGGAATGCTGGCCATCGCGGCCGTCTCACTCGCCGCCGTGCTGATCGTGGGATTCGCCAGCAGCACCCCTGTCACCTGACATCCTCGACGGCGGAGCCGCACGTGCAGACACCCAGGCGGGTTCGTCATCCCAGCTGATCGCGCCGCCGACTCAGGTAGGCGGCTTCCGCGGTGTTGCCCGCCAGCTCGATGGCGCGGTCGTAGGCCGCGCGCGACTCGGTGCTGCGGTCCAGGCGCCTGAGCAGGTCGGCGCGCGTCGCGTGGTAGGCGTGGTAGCCGTCGAGCGCAGCCCCCAGCCGGTCGACGGCCGCCAGCGCCACATCCGGCCCGTCGACCTCCGCGACCGCGATGGCGCGGTTGAGCGCGACGACCGGCGAGGGGTCGATCGTGACGAGCTGGTCGTAGAGCGCGACGATCTGCGACCAGTCGGTGTCGCGGATGTCGCGCGCCGAGGTGTGCACCGCGTTGATGGCCGCGAGCAGCTGGTAGCGGCCGGGCGCCTCGCCGGATGCCTCGACCCAGAGCGCCCGCGAGCGGACCAGCTCGTGACCCTCGCGCACGAGCGCGGCATCCCAGGCGCCGCGATCCTGCTCGTCGAGGGTCACGAGTTCGCCGCTCGACGACACCCGAGCCGCGCGGCGCGCCTCGGTGAGGAGCATGAGGGCCAGCATCCCGGTCACCTCGCCGGCGCGCGCGGCACCGTCGGGCAGCACCGCCCGGATCAGCCGCGTGAGCCGGATCGCCTCGGCGGTGAGGTCGGCGCGCACCGGGTCGGTGTCGGGTCCGGTCGCGAGGTAGCCCTCGTTGAAGACCAGGAACAGCACGGTGAGCACGCCGTCGATGCGGGCGGGCAGGTCGGCCGCGCCCGGCATCCGGAACGGGATGCGCGCCTCGCGGATCTTCTGCTTCGCCCGGGTGATCCGGCGCGCCATCGCGGTCTCGTGCACGAGGAACGCCCGGGCGATCTCGGGCACGGTCAACCCGCCGACCATGCGCAGGGTCAGGGCGACCCGGGCCTCCATCGCGAGCGCCGGGTGGCAGCAGGTGAAGAGCAGCCGCAGCCGTTCGTCGTCGAGGGCGCCGAGGGGCTCGAGGGGCTCGTCGTCGAGCACCAGCATCGCCTCCCGGTACTTGTCGCCGCGCTTCTTCTCGCGGCGGATCCTGTCGATGGCCTTGCGCGTCGCCGTCGTGGTCAGCCACCCGCCGGGGTTCGGCGGGATGCCATCGGCCGGCCACCGCTCGACCGCCGTGGCGAACGCCTCGGCGGCGGCCTCCTCGGCGAGATCGAGGTCGCCGAACCGCTTGGTCAGGGTGGCGACCACCCGGGCCCAGTCGCTCTGGTGGGCGCGGGTGACCGCCTCGGCGACGTCCGATGCGAGGGCGGGTTCGCTCATCCCTGGGGGTCGAAGACCTGGAAGGGCCGCACTTCCACTTTTCCTCGGCAGGCCTTCGAGCCCTCGGCCGCGAGCGCGAGGGCCTGGTCGAGGTCGGTGGCCTCGATGATCCAGAAGCCGCCGAGGTGCTCCTTCGACTCGAGGTACGGCCCGTCGGTGACCACCGGCGGATCGACCTGGCCGTCGACCACCGTCGCCGAGGTCGCCGAGGCGAGGCCGTTGGCGTAGACGAAATGTCCGGAGGCCTGCAGGCGATCGTTGAAGGCGCCGGTCTCGGCCATCGCCTTGTCCATCGTCTCCTTGTCGGGGTAGTTGCCCAACTCGGTCAGCTCGGCCGGACCGTAGACCGACATCAAGTACTGCATTGCGGATCATCTCCCCTCTGGGGCGCCCCTCGTGGGCGGCCACTCACCAGGACTACGAACGAGTCTGCCGTGATCGGACAGGTTCTCGGCAAGCGCCTCAGTACAGGTGCGGAACGATCTTCGAGGGCACCTTCGCGGTGTACTCATCCCACAGCGCGCCGTATTTCGCCCGGCACACCTTGTCGTCGTCGGCCTGGCGGCTGAGGAAGAGGGCGACGTAGTAGAGCGGGTAGAGCCACACCATCCAGACCCCGAAGTACCCGGGGGCCAGGGCGATGGCGACCGCCTGGAGGATCTCGCCGAGGTAGTTGACGTGCCGGCTGAGACCCCAGAAGCCATTGACCAGCAGGCTGTGCCGGCCGTCGCTGATCGTCTCGGGCGCGAGCCAGAGGAAGCTGCGCTCGGGGGCGGTCTTGAAGAAGAACTTCTGCATGTTGGCGCCGCGCGTCAGCACCCAGCCGCCGAGGAAGAGCACCCCGAACAGGACCGTCACCCAGGTGGGGACTCCCGGGTTCGGCAGATCGGCGGTGAACCACAGCGCGACCGAGTAGAAGTACGGGTAGAACGCCAGGCACCCGAACCCCAGCTTGAAGCCGACGCGCTCGGCGATGAAGTCGTAGGTCCAGAGGTGGATGCGCTCGAAGATCAGGTACTCACAGCAGAACCAGGTGAGCATCGCGCAGCCGAGCAAGAATCCCGGGTTGACGCTCGGGGCCGTCTCGAGGTGGAACGCCGCGAACGACAGCACGTTGAGCTGCAGCATCACGGCGCCGACGAGGTACAGCCAGACCTTGGCATCCACGAAGCCGTCGCGCAGCTGCACGTCTTTCGCCCGGCCGAACCACAGGTCGGCGCCGAAGCTCTTGCCGGTAGAGGGATGCCGCACCACAACGACGAACGAGAACACCAGCCCGATCACGCACGCGCCGATCAGCCCCCACCCGCGCGTCTCGTAGAGCCAGGTGAACGGAACGAGGCGGAAGTAGCCGAGCAGGAACCACAGGATGACGCTGGCCACCAGCACGTACCGCCCGTTGATGCGGTAGCTGAGCACACGCCCGTCCGCGCCGGTCACGTAGCCCGGCCTGCGCCTCGCCGGGATGACGACATGCAGCAGGGTGATCACGGCATAGGCGATCAGCGGGGTGATCAGACCCAGAAGGATCGTCATGACAGGCCTCCGGTGTTCTTCGACATGATGGCGATAGCCGCGCGTCGGCTCAGCAGTCGCGTGAGCACGAAGCGGCCGAGCTTGTTGACGGCCCCCGGAATGACGATCGGCCCGCGCCCCAGCGCGTTCAACGTCTGCTCGGCGACGGCCTCCGGTGCGAGGGTACCGGGCGCGGGCTTCGAGCCCTCGGCCTGCTGGTAGCCGGGAGTGAGGATCGCGCCGGCCATGCAGGCGAGCACGTCGACTCCCCGAGGTTTCAGCTCTTTCCAGAGGCCCTCGGCCAGGACCGCATTGAAGGCCTTGGTGGCCGCATAGGCCGCGATGTTCGGGCTGCCCTGCGACCCGGCGAGCGAGGACATCAGCACGATGCCTCCGCGACCGCGCGCGATCATCGGCCCCGACAACGCCTTCGCGAGCAGGAGCGGGCCGCGCACGTTCACGGCCGCGGCCTGAGCCAGCTGCTGCTCGGAAGTGTCTTCGAAGGGGCCGATCGGCGCGAAGGCGGCGTCGTAGACCAAGAGGCCGATGTCGACCCCGAGCGCGCCGAGGCGCTCGGTCACCGCGTCGATGTCGGCCAGGTCGGCGACCACGGTGAGAACGTCGACGCCGTGAGCCTGCGTCACCCGGGCTGCCGTCGCCGCCAGCGGACCCTCCCGGCGCGCGAGCAGCACCAGGTCGACGCCCCGTCGGCCGAGGGCATCCGCGAAAGCGGCGCCCAGCCCCTCCGAGGCGCCGGCCACCAGGGCGTACGGCCCGTAGCCCGCGCGGAAAGACCGGGTGCTCATGCCTTCGCCAGCTCGCTCGGCAGCATCGAGAAGGTGCGGGCATGGGCGAGCCGGGCCTGCCGCGTCATGTATCCGACGAGAGGGAACGGGGCGGTGACGACGGTGCTCTCGTGCAGGGTGGCCGACGCCGCCGAGCCCGAGGCGCGCGTGGTGGTGACCAGGGTGCATCCGGGGGCGGCGGTCACGTCGCCCCGCATCGACTCGGGCGAGGTGCGGGTCATGCGGGCGGTAAATCGGATCGTGTAGCGGAACGGGCCCAGCCGCGGTCGCTCGACGACGCGCCAGTCGTTCCAGGCGCCCGTCGCCTCCTCGCCGCTCGCGACCACGTCGGCGGTCACGAGGTAGGGGTGCAGGCCGTGATGGCGCGCGAGGTCGACCAGGAAGTCGATGGCCGCCTCGGGAGCCACGGGCACCGTCGTCGTGAGGTCGAAGGATCGAGTTGCCATCGAATCAGTATGGTGGCGCATCAGTCGGCGGCGGCGCCGGCTCGGGGCCGTGCGATCCAGTCGGCGATGTCGGCGATGACCGCCTCATCGACGTGCTGGCGGGGCTCGTAGCCGGCAGGGGTCGAGGGGCCGGAGCCGGCGAAGAACAGATGATCGTCGGCGTCGTAGACGCGGAACGAGACGTCGTCCCGGCCTCCGAACGCGGCGCGCCAGAGGGCCAGATCGTCGTCGACCGTGACCTGGTAGTCGCGGCCGCCCTGCAGGATCAGCAGGGGCCTCCCGACCTCCGCGGCGGTTCGGACCGGGTCGTAGCCGCGCACATCGAGCCAGTACGCGCCCGAGTGTCCGAACGGCAGCGTGCGGGGGTCGGTCCGCCTCGACAGCTGGGGGCTGTCGACGTTGGCGGCGAGCGCTTCCATGGCGGCGGCCGCGCTTCGGAGGGCGGGTGAGGCGGGATCGAGGGAGGCCAGGTGGTTCATCACGCGGACCGCCGCCCGGTGCATCGGCTGCGCGTCTGCGGCGAGCAGCACCAGGCCTGAGACCTCGGGCCGGGCGGCCGCGACGCGCGCAGCGTAGGAGCCGCCCATGCTGTGACCGACGATGACGATCCGCGACGCGTCGACAGACGGATGGCCCCTGAGCACGTCGACGGCCGCGGCGCCGAACGGCAGGTACTCGTCGGTCGGGGTCATGCCGCCATCCCGCGCGATGCGGTCGGCGTGCGCATGAGTCGGCTTGTCGAATCGCAGCACGGCGATCCCGCGGCTGGCGAGGCCCCAGGCGAGATCCTTGCCGATCCGGTTGTTGCCCATGGTCATGTCGCGGTCGAACGGCCCGCCGCTGCCGAGCAGGACCACGGCAGAAACCCGGCCCGACGCCTCGCCCGAGGCGCGAGGCAGGCTGACCGTGCCGCCCACGACGAGAGGACGATCGCCGAGCGCCACGTCGAACTCGTCGAAAGACCCGGGATCGGCGTAGTCGGGATGACGCCACGGCACCGCGAGGGGCGTCACCTGCAGATTGAGCAATCGGCCTCGGCGGTCCATCGACACGACCGACTGCAGATCGGTCGACGTGGTGCGAAGCAGCACCGAGACCTCGGTCAGGCCGGAATCCGAGTGGATGCCCGACGGCTCGAGGCTCCAGATCGCGCCGTGCCGACCGACGTTGCTCTGCCACGCGGAGTCGATGGTCGCGGCGGTCAGCCTGCGCTGGGGAGCCGGGGCGAACATGGCGAGGACGGCGGCGAATTCGCCCCGCCGGGCGAGGTCGAGGGCCTTGATGGCGATCTGCGCCTGCTCGGAGTCACGGACGCTCATGAGTTCGTCGTCGTGGGGTACTTCGCCATGGCAGTCCTTTCGGGCACCGACTCTGACTCTGCTCCCGCTACTATCTCGAAATCCTGGTTATTTATCGAGTCGCGCCGCGAGACCGTCCAACCCCGCCATGGTGGTGGCATCGAGCTGGATGTCGCCGACCGCCGTGTTCTCGACGAGGTGGTCGAGGCTGCCTGTTCCGGGAATGAGCAGCACGTGCGGAGCGTGCTGCAGAAGCCAGGCGAGTCCGATCTGGGCGGGGGTGACTCCGAGTGCCGCCGCGGCATCCCGAACGGCCGTCTGCTCTGTCACCTTCGGGAAGCCGGGGAACGCCGAGCCGAGCGGAAAATAGGGCGCCCAGGTGATGCCTTCGTGCTGGGTCAGCTCGAGCAGGGGCTCGTCATCGCGCTGCACCAGGCTGTAGGAGTTCTGCGCCGTCACGATGCCCGCGGGCAGCGCCCGCTGCAGTTGGGCGAGCGTCACGTTGCTGAGGCCGATGCCGTCGATCTTGCCCTCGTCGCGCAGGGCGATCAGCTCGGCGAGCTGGTCGTCGAGGTCGACCCGCTGGTCGCCGTCGGCCACGAGCATTCCGAAATCGGTGCGGCGGATGTTGACCGCGGCCAGGCGATCGACGCCGAGCGTGGCGAGGTTGGCCTCGACCTGCGCGCGCAGTTCGTGCGGCCTCTGCGCGGTGACCAGGCCCTGCCCACCCGGGCCGACGACGGCGCCCACCTTGCTGACGATCGCGATCTCGTCGTCAGAGAGAGGCAGCGCGCGCCGCAGCATCTGGTTGGCGAATCCATTGCCGTAGAACTGGGCGGTGTCGAAATGATTGATGCCCAACTCGATGGCCCGCTGCAGGATGCGGACCGCGTCTTCCGGATCGACCGCGCCGTGCACGGGGAGCGCCCCGAGTTGCATGGTGCCGTAGCCGACGCGCGCAATGGTTCGGCCGGCCATCGAAGCGTGTCCTCCCGGCTGGGTGGTGATCTGAGACATTCCGTGCTCCTTTTGCGATACTGGTGATACCGGAGGAACCTCCGTTACGCCGACCCTAACATTAACGGAGGTTCCTCCGGTTATGTCTCCTTCTCGGAACTCGCCGCCGGCTGGTGCGTCGCCGCGCGTCCGCGCCGACGCCGCCCGCAACCGAGAACGCCTGATCGAAGCGGCATCGGCGGCATTCTCATCCGGAGCCGAGCAGGTCAGCCTCGAGGCGATCGCCCGTGACGCCGGTGTCGGAATCGGCACCCTGTACCGGCACTTCCCGACCCGCGAGGCTCTGGTCGAGGTCGTGCACCGCGACGGCCTCGCCACCGTGCTGACGCGCGCCAACGAATTGCTCGCCGCCCACGATCCCGCGACCGCGCTCCGGCTCTGGATGGACGACTACGCCGAGTTCGTCACCCGCAAACGCGGCATGGCCGAATCGTTGCGTGCGCTGTCGAACGCCGGAGTGCTTGCGCACTCCGATACCCATGCGCGCATCACCGCGACCGTGCAGAAGCTGCTGGACGCGGGCGCCTCGTCCGGCGCCCTGCGCCGTGGCGTGCGCGCAGACGATGTCGCCAACACCCTGGTCGGCGTCTTCCTCGCCTCGCCCGACTCACCCCGGTCCGAGCAGACCGGCAGGATGCTCGACCTGGTGTTCGCCGGAATCCGGGCTTAGCGCCCTCAGCCGCGAACCGCGATCGCCCCGACGACGCGGCCGGCGTCGTCGCGCACCGTCGCGCGCGGCAGGCGCTCGGCCTCGTCGGAGCTGAGCGCCCCGCTCTGCACCAGCAGGTGCACGAGACCCTCCTCGGCCGCGATGCGCGAGCCGTCGACGGCCTTGGTGGCGACGACCAGCCCGAGGTCGGGCGCCATCGCGAGATGCATGCCGTCGGCGCCGATCTTGCTGAGCACGCGGCCCGCGGTGACCTCCACGAGGGCCGTGTCGAACCGTCCGGTGCCCGCGAGGTACCAGGGGTGGGCGGCGATGGCCGAGCGGATGCGCGTGCTCGAGCCCGTGTCATCCATCAGCGTCGCCCAGCCGCGCGCGACGGCCTCGAGCGTCACGCAGGGGCAGGGAGCGCCGCATCCATCGCCGACGATGTCGTCGTCGTCCAGCGCCATGCCGCAGCGCTCGGCGACGATCGCGAGCACCGCGCGCTGCACCGGGCCCTCGCGATCGAGATAGCGGGCCGGGTCGGCGCCGAGCTGCGCTCCCAGGGCGAGAAAGCCGGTGTGCTTGCCCGAGCAGTTGTGGCGGATGCGCCGCGGGATGCCGCCGTGCGCCACGTAGTCGTCGGCCACGGCGCGGGAATACGGCAGGGACGCGCCGCACTGCAGCTCGGATTCGCTCAGCCCCAGCCGAGCCAGCCACCCCTCGACGGCGGCCACGTGCCCGTCTTCGCCGTTGTGGCTCGCGGAGGCCAGGGTCAGCTCGATCGCGGACACCTCGAGCGCATCGGCCGCGCCCGACTCGACCAGCGCGAGCGCCTGCACAGGCTTGGCCGTCGAGCGCAGCGGCAGCCGCCGGTCGACGGTGCCGAAGGCCTCGCTGACCCGGCCGCCCCGGTCGACGACCACCGCGTTCACCCGCGACTCGAGCTCGACGACGGCGCCGCGCGTCGTCTGGACGATGAGCGCATCCGGAGCCATGGCTCAAGTGTCGCATCAGCGACTACCCTCTCGTCATGGCCGACGATGTCCCGCTCCTCGCGCGCATCCGAGATGCGGTGATCGGCGACGACCAGCTGATGGTCGGGCCGTTCGGGCCGCGCCGGGTCACCTACGCCGACTACACCGCGAGCGGCCGCGCGCTGAGCTTCATCGAAGACTTCGTGCGCGACGAGGTGCTGCCGCGTTACGCGAACACCCACTCGGAGTCGAGCGGCACCGGGCTGCAGACCACGCGCCTGCGCGAAGACGCCCGGGCGATCATCCACGCCGCGGTGCACGGCACCGACGACACCGTGGTGATCTTCGCGGGCAGCGGCTCGACCGGCGCCATCAACAAGCTGGTCGGGATCCTGGGGCTGCGCATCCCGTCGGCCCTCGACGAGCGGTACGGGCTGGCGGCGCACATCCCGGCTCAGCAGCGGCCGGTCGTGTTCATCGGCCCCTACGAGCACCACAGCAACGAGCTGCCGTGGCGCGAGTCGATCGCCGATGTGGTGACGATCCACGAAGACGCCGACGGGCACGTCGACCTCGAGTGCCTCACCGCCGAGCTCGAGCGCTTCGCCGAACGGCCGCTCAAGATCGGTTCGTTCAGCGCGGCGAGCAACGTCACCGGCATCCTGACCGACACGGCGACTATCACCCGGGTGCTGCACGAGCACGGCGCGCTCGCCTTCTGGGATTACGCCGCCGCCGGGCCGTACGTCGACATCGACGCGTCGAACGAAGACGCCGTCTTCCTCTCGCCGCACAAGTTCATCGGAGGACCGGGCACGCCCGGCGTGCTCGTGGTGAGCAGGCGGCTGCTCACCAACGCGGTGCCGGATGAGGTGGGTGGCGGCACCGTCGCCTACGTCAACCCGCTCGAGCACCGGTACGTCACCGACGCCGCCCATCGCGAAGAGGCGGGGACGCCCGCGATCATCGAGTCGATCCGCGCCGGCCTGGTGTTCGCCCTCAAAGGCGCGGTCGGCGTCGACACGATCCAGGCGCGCGAGCACGACTTCCTCGCGCGGGCGACGCGCGAGTGGGCGGCGCATCCCTCGATCCAGATCCTCGGCAGCCCGACCGCCGACCGGCTCTCGATCGTGTCGTTCGTGATCAAGCGGCCGGGCGGCCGGTACCTGCACCACAACGTGGTCGTCGCGATCCTCAACGACCTGTTCGGCATCCAGGCCCGGGGTGGATGCTCGTGCGCCGGCCCCTACGGGCATCGCCTGCTCGGCATCGACCTCGAGCGCTCGCACGAGTTCGAACGCCAGATCACCGGGGGATGCGAGGGCATCAAGCCGGGCTGGGTGCGCGTCAGCTTCAACTACTTCATCAGCGACGAGGTGTTCCGCTACATCCTGGATGCCGTCTCGTTGATCGCCGACCACGGCCACAAGCTGCTGCCGCACTACCGCTTCTCGCCCGACACCGGGCTGTGGGTTCACGAATCGGGACTGGTGGAGCCGCCGCTTCGGCTTGCGCAGCTGTCGTTCGGGCCGGATGGCGCGCTGAACTACCCGAGACGCGCCGACCGCGCCCCCGAGTCGGCTTTGGCCGGGTACCTCGACGAGGCGCGCACGCTGCTGGCGTCGCTGCCCGACCCGGCGGTCGGCGGCGTCATGCCGCACCTGGCCGATGAGCGGCCGGCCGACGAGCGGCTGAGCGCCGACTTCGAGCACCTGCGCTGGTTCGACCTGCCGGCGGAGTCGCTCGCGCGGTAAGCCGGACGCGGGCAGAGCGAGGCCGGGTCTGCGAGTTCGCCGCGCTTTCCTGCGCCGGGCGGGTGTCTCGCGCTACGGTCACCGGATGAGGGTGAACGGGTGCATCACGACATGACGCCCGACGACGAACATCACGGAGCGCGACAGCTCGGCGACAACGAGGAGTTGCGGCACGACGCCACGATCGGTTCTGTCGACCTCACCAGCTGGCCGACGGCCCCCGGGCGTGCCGCGGCCCGGCGGGTCGCGAAGGCGAGCCGCCGGATCGGCACCCGCGCCGCCCTGCTGATCACCCTGGCCGTCGGCGCCGTGGTGGCGTTCGCGCTGAGCTTCGTCGCGGCCGGGGTCTATGACGCCGTGACCGAGTCCGACGGGATCGCCGGCCTCGACCAGCCGATCCTGCAGGCGGCGATCCAGGCGCGTTCGCCCGCGCTCGATCTGATCGTGACGGGATACACCGACATCGCCGGCCCGATCGGCATGCCGGTCATCGCGGTCGCCGCGATCCTCATCCTGTCGCTGCGACGGCGCTCGTGGACGCCCGCCATCCTGATCGCGTCGGCCGGCGTGGGGTCGCTGATCATGACGATCGCCGGCAAAGACCTCATCGGTCGGGTGCGCCCGCCGCTGACGGACGCCGTTCCGCCCTACGAGTACTCCGCGTCGTTCCCGAGCGGCCACACGCTGAACGCGGTGGCGGTCGTGGGCACCATCGCCTATCTGCTGATCCTGCGGCAGACGTCGACGGTGGCCCGCGCCCTCACGGTGGCGGGCGCCGTTCTGTTCGGGCTGACGATCGGCCTCAGCAGGGTCTTTCTCGGCCACCACTGGTTCACCGATGTCGCCGCCGCCTGGGTGCTGGGGGCGGCCTGGCTGGCCCTGGTGATCACGGCGCACCGCCTGTACATCAGCGCCCGCAGTACTCGGAACGCCGACCAGGCAGGAAGTCCCGCATGACCGCCCAGAAGAAGACCGCCCGCACCGCAGCCCTGGTCTACAACCCGATCAAGGTGGATCTCGACGCGCTCAAGGCCGCCGTTCGCGATGAGCCAGGTGCGGCCGACTGGGCCGTCGACTGGCTGCCGACCTCGGTCGAGGATGCCGGCCAAGGCCCCGCTCAGTCCGCTCTCGACGCGGGCGCGGAGCTCGTGATCGTGGCCGGCGGCGACGGCACCGTTCGCGCCGTGGCCGAGGTGATGGCGGGAAGCGACGTGGCCCTGGCACTGCTGCCCTCCGGAACCGGCAATCTGCTCGCCCGCAACATGAAACTGACCCTGGACGACGTCGCGGAGTCACTGCGGACGGCCTTCACCGGTCAGGACCACAGGATCGACGTGGCCCGCATCGACATCCGGCGTCAGGATGCCTCGGTCGACCATCACGTCTTCCTCGTCATGGCGGGCACCGGGTTGGACGCCCAGGTCATGTCGAGCACCGATGACGAGTTGAAGAAGAAGGCGGGCTGGCTGGCCTACGCACAGGCGCTCGTCGTGGTGCTGCGCGACAAGACGATCCTGCGCCTCAGCTACCAGGTCGACAGCCGGCGCACCCGCAGCGAGCGGGCGCAGGCCTTCATCGTCGGCAACTGCGGCTCGCTGCCCGCCAACATCACGCTGCTGCCCGAGGCGGTCGTCGACGACGGGCTTCTCGACGTCCTCGTGGTCAAGCCGGAGTCGCTGCGCGGCTGGCTCGCCGTCATCGTGAAGATCTTCTGGGAGAACGGGATCGTGAAGCGCACCGCCCTGGGTCGTCGCATGAAAGAGCTCAACATGAGGTCGGTCGACACGCGTCAGGGGGCTGTGGTGACGATCCGCCTCAACCGGCCCGAGATCGTGCAGCTCGACGGCGATCCCTTCGGCGAGATGACCGGATGCCGCGCCTCGGTCGATCCGGGCGCCCTCGTCGTGAAGGTTCCCGCGAGCGTCGCCTGAGCCCCACGGCCACCCGTTGGCACGTCGCCCTGTTCTGCGCTCGCTCCAGGGCATACGGTGTCGGGCATGGGATCTCCGACCGGCCGACAGAGCGAGCCCGCAGACGACCTCGGGGCGGGCGGGGTGAGTCGCAGCTTTCGCGACGAACTCGACTCGAAGCGGTACACGGTCGTCGATGAGGACTGGGCGGGAGGCATTCCCGCGCAGTACGGGGTCGCCCCGCGCATCCGCATCGGACGCAGCAAGTGGTTCAACCTGCTGTGGCTGATCCCGATCGGCGTCGTGCTGCTGCTCGTCGCCATCGCGGTCGCCAAGGGGCTGCGCGAACTGCCGGGCGTCCAGGAGTTCATGCGGCAATATCCCGGGATGTCCGAGTTGCCGGCCACGGCACCGGTCGGCTTTCCGGCTTGGCTGGCGTGGCAGCACTTCTTCAACGCCCTGCTGATGATCTTCATCATCCGCTCGGGCGTGACGATCCTGTCGGATCATCCCCGCCTGTACTGGACGCGGCACTCGACGCCGGGCAAGGACTGGTTCCGCATCCAGAAGCCGGTGCCCACCGATCCTCTCTACACGGCGAAAGCGGATTCGATCACCCTTCCCGACGGGGTCGGCCTGCCGGGGCGGCGTCACTCCATCGGGCTGGCGCGCTGGTGGCATCTGGGCATCGACGTGCTGTGGCTGGCCAACGGGCTCATCTTCTACGTGCTGCTGTTCACCACCGGCCAGTGGATGCGCGTGGTCCCGCTGCACGGGGACGTCATCCCGAATGCGCTCTCGGTCGCGATCCAGTACCTCTCGCTCGACTGGCCCGCCGAGTCGGGGTGGACCAACTACAACAGCCTGCAGCTCATCGCGTACTTCATCACCGTGTTCGTCGCAGCGCCGCTCGCCTTCATCACCGGACTCGGGATGTCGCCTGCGCTCTCGACCCGGTTCCGCAGGGTCAGTTCGATCTTCAGCATCCAGCTGGCCCGGTCGCTGCACTTCCTGATCCTGTGCTGGTTCATCCTGTTCATCGTGGTGCACGTCGCCCTGGTGCTGACGACGGGGGCCCTGCGCAACCTGAACCACATGTTCGCCGTTCAAGACAACGAGTCGTGGTGGGGGTTCGGCTTCTTCGCCGCGGCGCTGGTCGTCTACATCGTCTTCTGGGTCGCCGCGACGCCGTTCACCTATCGTCACCCGCGGGTCGTCCAGCGGGTGGGATTCGCCCTGATCGGGCCGGCCCAGCGGCTGTTCGAGCACATCGATTCACGTCCCGGGCAGTACAGCGACAAGGACATCTCGCCGTACTTCTGGCACAACGGCAACTACCCGGATTCTGACGAGTTCGAGAAGTTGGCGCAGAACGACTTCGCCGCCTACCGGCTCGAGATCGGGGGCCTGGTCGACAACCCGGTCACCCTCAGCCTCGCCGACTTGCGCGCCCTGCCGTACCACGAGCAGATCACGCAGCACTTCTGCATCCAGGGCTGGTCGGGGGTCGCGAAATGGGGTGGCGTCTCGATGCAGACCATCCTCGATCTGGTGAAGCCGAAGCCCGACGCGAAGTGGGTGGCGTTCTACTCCTTCGCCCTCGGCCCCGAGGGCGGGCTCTACTACGACGTGCACGCGATCGAGCAGATGAGCTACCGGCTGACCATGCTCGCCTACGACATGAACGGCGAGCCGGTGTCGTTCGGGCACGGCGCCCCGCTGCGGCTGCGCAATGAGACCCAGCTCGGCTTCAAGATGGTCAAGTGGATCAAGGGCGTCGAGTTCATCGCCGACTTCGCCGAGATCGGCGGCGGGCTGGGCGGCTACAACAACGACCACGAGTTCTTCGGCTACCGGCAGTCGCTCTGACGGCAGGGCCGACCGCGCCCGCCCCGCTCCTCAGCGGAACCGGTCGGTTGCCGTGATGAGGGCGTCGAGGATGCCCGGCTCGTCATAGGCGTGGCCCGCGTCATCCACGAGCACGAACTCGGCTGACGGCAGCGCCTGGTGCAGCTCGAACGCCGTGACCGCCGGGGTGCACAGGTCGTAGCGTCCTTGCACGATCACGGTCGGGATGCCCGTGAGGCGCCCCGCATCCCTGAGCAACTGACCCGGCTCGAACCAGCCCTCGTGCATGAAGTAGTGGTTCTCGATGCGCGCGAACGCCAGCGCGTATGCGGGTTCTGCGAACTCGGCGATCAGCTCGGGGCGGGGAACGAGCGTGATCGTCGACGCCTCCCAGGTCGACCAGGCAACGGCGGCCGGGCCGTGAACCGCGGGATCGGGGTCGGCGAGCAGGCGCGCATACGCCGGGAGGTACTCCCCGAACACGCGAGACTCAGCGGGAACCGCCGCCACGAACCCGGCCCAGAAGTCGGGCGCCATGTTGCCCGCCTGCCCCTCGTAGAACCACTCGAGCTCGCTGCGGCGCAGGGTGAAGATGCCGCGCAGCACCAGTTCGGTCACCCGCTCGGGATGGGTTTCGGCGTAGGCGAGGGCGAGCGACGAGCCCCACGAGCCGCCCAAGACCTGCCAGCCGTCGATCGTCAGGTGCTCGCGCAGCAGCTCGAGGTCGGCGACCAGGTTCCAGGTGGTGTTGGCGCTCAGATCGGTCGCATGATCGCTGGCGCTCGGGGTGCTGCGCCCGCAGTTGCGCTGATCGACCAGCACGATGCGGTACCGCTCCGGGTCGAAGAGGCGGCGGTGGTCGGGCGTGCAGCCGCCGCCCGGCCCCCCGTGGAGGAACACCACGGGCTTGCCGGCCGGGTTGCCGCACACCTCCCAATACAGCCGGTTGCCGTCGCCGACCTCGAGTATTCCGGTGTCGTGGGGCTCGAGGGGCGGATAGAGGGTGCGCATGTCACTGACGCTAGCCGGGCCAGACCGGTGACGGGCGCATGAGCTCGGCGGGCGCATTTCGCGTCTACGGTGTGCTGTGACCGGTGACGCACGAGCGCACCGCGGGAGCAGAGGACTGACCGTCAATGGCTGAACACGAAGCACACGCGGGGAAGGCCGCCCTGGTGACCGGGGGCTCCCAGGGCATCGGGCAGGGCATCGCCCTGACCCTGGCCCGTCACGGCGCCTCCGTCGTCGTGCACGGACTGACCTCGGACTTCGTGGAGGACACCGTTCGCATGATCCGCGACGCCGGCGGGCGCGCGGTCGGCATCGCGGGCGCGATCCAGGAGGAAGAGACCAGCCGCGCAGCGGTCGAGCTCGCGCTCGCCGAGTACGGCCGGCTGGACATCCTGGTCACGGCGGCCGGCATCCAGCGTTTCGGAGACGTGGTCAGCACGACCCCTGCCGTGTGGGATGAGGTATTCGACGTCAACGTGCGCGGGGTGTACTTCGCGGCGCATCACGCGCTGCCGGCGATCCGCCAGGTCGGCGGGTCGGTCACCATGATCTCCTCGGTTCAGGGAGTCGCCAACGAGAATCAGGTCGCGGCGTACGCGGCGAGCAAGGGCGCCCTGAACGCGCTGACCCGCGGCATGGCCATCGATGAGGGCGCGTTCGGCGTGCGCGTGAACGCGGTGCTGCCGGGGTCGGTCGACACGCCGATGCTGCGCCGCTCGGCGTCGCAGGCCTCCGACGGCACGCAGGAGGGCGAGGACGCGGTGGTCCGCCTCTGGGGAACCTCGCATCCCCTCGGCCGGGTCGGCACGCCGGCCGAGGTCGGCGAGGTGGTGTCGTTCCTCGCGAGCTCCGCGGCTGGCTTCGTCACCGGCGCCGAGATCCGAGTGGATGGCGGACTCCTCACCAGGATCGCCACCCCGATCCCCGACCACGGCTCATCCGCCCCGTCGACCTGACCGAGGTTGCCGGGGGCCCCACCGCCGGGGAGCAGGGCCGGGTCGTCAGCCGATCTGGCGGTTGCGTGCGGCCAGCACCGAGACGCCCAGCTGCGCGACGACGAGCAGCAGCAGCACGACCAGGGCGGCGTTCCATGATCCGGTCGCATCGTGCAGCAGCCCGATCGCGATCGGGCCGCCCGCGGCCATCAGGTAGCCGATCGACTGCGCCATGCCCGACAGCTCGGCCGCCTGTCGGTGGTGACCGGCGCGCAGTGCGAAGAGCGAGAGGGCGAGGCTGATCGATCCACCGGTGCCGAGGCCGATGACGCAGACCCAGACGGCGCTGAGCGCCGGGATGGCCAGCTCGCCGGCCAGTCCGAACCCGAGCAGCACCGCGATGACCGTCGCGAGGGCCCGCTGGTCGTTCGCGCGGCGGTGGATCGCGGCCGCGGTCAGCAGGCTGCCGACGATCCCCGCGGTGTTGAGCAGAAGCTGGTGGAACCCGGCCGTCGCGGCCGAGACCCCGGTGCTCTGCTCGATCGAGGGCAACCAGGTGATCAGCGTGAAGTAGATCGTCGACTGCACGCCCATGAACAGGGTGACTTGCCAGCCCAGAACCGAGGCCCAGGGGGAGCGGTACGCGCGCGACGGCAGGGGATGAGGCGCGCCATCCGGCGGGGCGGCCGGCGCCGCGGTGGCCGGCTCAGGCGCCGGGCGCAGCCGAGGCGCGAGCACGGCCAGACCCACCAGCGCGAGCCCGGCCCAGATGCCGAGCGACCAGCGCCAGCCCTCGTGGGCCAGGCCGGCGATCGGCACCGCGACGCCGGCGGCGATGGCGGCGACCCCCGAGAGCACGGCCGCGTAGACGCCGGTGATCTGGCCGACCCGGTCCGGGTAGTCGCGCTTCACCAGCGACGGCAGCACCACATTCATCACGGCGATCGCGGCGCCGAGCAGGGCGGTGCCGATCCAGAGGGCCGGCGTCCAGGGCAGGGAGCGGGTCACGATGGCGACCGCGAGCACGCCCAGAGCCGCGCCGAGCGCGCCTTCGAGGCCGAGGCGCCGCGAGATCCACGGGGCGACGGGCGAGAAGACCGCGAAGGCGACGAGCGGGATGCTGATCAGCACCGACGCCCCGGCGCTCGACAGCTGCAGGCTCGAGCGGATGTCATCGAGCACCGGCCCGACGGCCGTGATGCTGGGCCGCAGGTTCGCGGCGACGAGCAGGATGCCGAGCAGCAGCATCCACGAAACTCGCTGGGGCGCACGCGTCGTCGCGGTCTCGGGCATGGTCCATGGCAGCAGACGAACGCACCGGGCGCAAATCGCGGCCGTGACGTTATCTGGGCGACGATCGCCGTCATCGTTGTGGGCTTCGCCGTGGTGACCTTCTGGACGGTCAGCATCATGGCCGGAGTCATCTCCCCGTTGCCCCACGACAGCAGCCTCTCCACCAGCTGAGCCCCGCCCGGCAGAATGGGGCGGTGACCCTCGACATCCTCATCACCCCGGCGCAACTCGCCGGCGGGCAGGTCGGCGAGCCGCTGAGTGGCGGCGGACCGCTGCGCCTGCTCGACGTGCGCTGGCGGCTCGACCGGCCCGACGGCCGCGCCGACTATCTCGCCGGGCACATCCCGGGCGCGGTCTACGTCGATCTCGACACGGAGTTGGCCCGGCAGGGCGAACCCCAGGACGGCCGCCACCCGCTCCCGCCGGTCGAGCAGATGCAGCGTCACGCTCGCGCCTGGGGCATCGACACCGGCGACACGGTGGTCGTCTACGACGACCTCAAGAACCTGTCGGCGGCCCGCGCCTGGTGGTTGCTCCGCTACGCAGGCGTCGACGACGTGCGCCTGCTCGACGGCGCGCTGTCGGCGTGGCGCGACGCCGGCCTCCCGCTCGAGATGGGCGAACCGCCGGCTTCGGCGCCGGGCTCGGTGACCCTGCAGTACGGGGCTCTGCCGACGCTCACCATCGACGAGGCGGCTGCCCTTCCCGATGCCGGCGTGCTGCTCGACGCCCGCGCCGGCGAGCGCTTCTGCGGCGAGGTCGAGCCGATCGATCCGCGGGCCGGCCACATCCCGGGCGCGCTCAGCGCTCCGACCACCGAGAACGTGGATGCTGACGGCCGCTTCCTGCCGCCCGAGCAGTTGCGTGCGCGATTCGCGGCACTCGGCGTCGAACCGGGCATCTCGGTCGGCGCCTACTGCGGATCCGGTGTGACAGCCGCGCACGAAGTGGTCGCCCTCGCGCTCGCGGGCTTCGAGGCGGCCCTGTATGCCGGCTCGTGGAGCCAGTGGGCGAACCATCCCGAGCGGCCCGTGGCGGTCGGAGGCGCCTGAGGCGACGCTCCCGAACGGGGACTCGCTGGGGCTCTCAGCAACGAGACGACCGCGATCAGCAGGATGGCACCGAGCAGCGTCCACCGGAAGGTCGCGGGCTGCGGAGCCACCTCGTGCAGCGCGAGCACGAACGGGACGGCGATCCACTCCCATCGGCCGCTCATCGCGATGAACGGAAGCAGCAGCAGCGCGTACCAGGGGTAGCGCGGGCTGGCGATGATCAGGGTCGCTCCGATCATCACGACCTGCCCCACCCATGGCCGCTGCGGATTGCTGAACACGATCACCAGCACGGCGACCCCCGCGACCAGCACGGCGGCGACCACGAGAGCAACCGGCCCGGGCAGCAGCGCCGTGAGCAGCACGAAGCGGCTGCCGCTGTCGTAGCCCTCCTCGTTGAGGTAGCCCGGCAGGTAGCCCAGCACGGCCACGCCGGTGGTCGCCAGATAGGGGATGTAGAGCACCGCGAAGGTGGCGATCGCGGCCAAGGCGACCTTCCAGCCCTGCTTGCGCAGCATCGCGGGCGCCGCGAGCACCGGGATGAGCTTGGCGGCGATCGCCGCTCCGAGCAGGATGCCGCCGCGCCATCGCGCCCCGCTCGCGACCGCGAAAGCGGCCGCCAGGGCGAGCAGGGCGCCGAGCACGTCGATGTGCGAGTTCGTGATCGCCTCGGACGCCACCAGCGGGTTGAGCGCCCACAGCGCGGCCCAGCGCGGATCCCAGCCGCGACGGCGCAGCCCGACGATCAGCAGCAGGGTGATGCCGGCGCTCATCAGCAGTCCGGTCAGCTGCATCGGCCAGTAGGCGGCATCCACCGGGACCGCCGCGCGCACCAGGGCGAAGAACAGCTCGCTGGTCGGCGGGTAGATGGTCGGAACGTGCACGCGGTTGATCGTGGTGCACGAGGTCGATCCGTCGTTCTCGCGGAAGCCGAAGTTGCGGGGCCCTGGGCAGTGGGCGACGCCGTCGGCGCCGACCACGGGAGTCGGGAACAGCCAGCTCGGCCGCAACGACGCGAGAGCCGGGTCGGAGGGGGAGTAGGCGTACGGCGAGATGCCGGCATCCTGGACGATGCCGTCCCAGGCGTAGCGTGCCGAGTCGCTGCTGGTGTTCGGCGGCCCCGAGATCGCGGCGCCGCCCAGCGCGATCGAGCCCGCCACGATCACGACCAGAGCGGCCCGGATCGGCGCGCGGCGGAGCAGGACAACGGCGACCGCGAACAGCGCCCAGAGGGCCAGCAGGCTCACCAGGAACTCGGTGCGTTTGCTCGTCTCGAGATAGCCGAACTGCGTGACCGTCACCGCCGTGACCGCGACCATCGCGACGACGACGACGGATGCCGCCACGATCCTCCAGTTCTTCGTCACGCGGGTTGTTCGGAGCGGCAAGCCGTGCGGTTGGTGGCTCCGAACCACCAGTACCGAGAGAGAGGTTTGCCGTGCGACGACTGCTGTACGAGTTGCGGCACGCGCTGGCGAGCCCGTCGCGGCATCCGCGGATGGCGGTGGTGCTCGGGCGGCTGCTCGGCAGCGCCTTCGTGATCTGCTTCGCCACGGGGTTGTTCAGCCACTACAGCCAGAACCCGCTGCCCTGGATGGTGTTCCCGACGTTCATCCCGAACCTCTATGCGATCAGCCAGGGGCTGCACATCGCGGCCGGGATCGCCTGCTTTCCGCTGCTGCTCGGCAAGCTCTACACGGTCTACCCGCGGCTGTTCAGCTACCCGCTCGTGACGGGCCCGCTCAACCTGGCCGAGCGGGGCTCGATCGCGCTGTTCGTCGCGGCATCCCTGGTCGAGATCGTGAGCGGGATGATCAACACGGCCGACTGGTATCCGTTCCCCTTCCCGTTCCGGCAGACGCACTTCGCGCTGGCCTTCGTGATCATCGGATCGCTGGCCATCCACATCGGGGTGAAGCTGCCGCTCATCGCCCAGTACTGGACGAAGAAGCGCAGCTACGCGCCGGATGGCGAGCTGCTCCCGCCGAACGACGAGGAGCATCCCGGCGCCGACCGCGACGCGGTCGTGCCCGACGAGGCGCTCGAGTCGATACCCGCGGGCGGCCTGACGGCCCGGGTCTTCGCGTGGATCGACAAGCCGTGAGCGACGACAAACCCTCCCGCGTCTCGCGGCGCGGCTTTCTCGTCGCGGTGTTCGGCTCGCTCGCCGGGGTCGTCGCCTTCTGGGCGGGTCAGAGCTTTCAGCCGCTCGATGCGCTGAATCTGATCGCGCCGCGCAAGATGGGCGACGGTCCGAACGCGCTGCCGATCAACCGCACTTCGGAGCAGGCGCGCATCACCGCCGACATGGTCGACGACAGCTGGCGCTTGATCGTGAAGCGGGGCACGCGCATCCGGACCTTCAGCTATGCCGAGCTGCTGGCGATGCCGCAGCACACCGTCGAGCTGCCGATCGCGTGCGTGAACGGCTGGAGCCAGACCGCGACGTGGCGCGGCATCCGGCTGAGTTCTCTGATGGATGCGGTGGGCCGCGAGCCCGGCGAGGCGATCATGCTGACCAGCCTCGAGGTCCACGGCAACTACCGGGTGACGACGATGGGCCCGGAGTTCGTGGACAACGACCTCACCCTCGTCGCCTTGCACCTGAACGGCGAGGTGCTCGACCTCGAGCACGGCTACCCAGCCCGGATGATCGCACCGGCGCGTCCGGGCGTGCTGCAGACCAAGTGGCTGAGCCGGCTGGAGGTGACGACGTGAGGCGGGCGCGGGTCGGGTTGATCGTGGGCGGGGCGCTCATCCTGCTGCTGAGCGGGTGGATTCTGCTGACGACGGTGAAGCCGACGAGGTACATCGGGATCGTCGAGTGGTTCGCTGCGGCGATCGTCGTGCACGACGCGATCATCGCGCCGGCGGTGTTCGCGGTCGGGCTGGTCATGCGCAAGGCGGGGAGGCGGATGCCGCTGGCGGTGCTCGCGATCATCCAGGCCGGGCTGGTGGTCGGCGCGATGTTCACGATCGTGCTGGTGCCCGAAATCCTGGCGCAGCGCTACGCGCACCTGTTCCAGACGCTGCTGCCGTTCGACTACCTGCGCAACCTCGGGGTGCTGTGGGTGGGGACGCTGGTGGGGACGGGGGTTGCGGTGGGCGGGTATTACGTGTGGCGCGCCGTGCGGCGCCGCGCAGCCCACCCGAACTAAGCCGACGCGACGGGAAAGAGGAGCGGGAGCATCCAGGGAAGCCCCAGGGCAACACCGAAGCTCGCCGCTGTGAATCCGGCGGCCCGGACGAAGGCGATCCGAGGCGGGATGGACCGCAGAGCCCCCGGGGGGAGTACGTCGAACAGAGTCATACTCATTCCCGCCGCGACCAGGCCCAAGGCGGCCGAGGCCCACAGAGGTAGCGCGGTATTCCAATACCAGAGGTTCAGGAACCAGACGATCCCCGACGCGACGCCCAGCAACAGGGCGAGTGTCCAGCGGGGGCGCTGAGTCGGCGAGCGGCGCTCGATCCGCCCCCGCAACCAATACGCGATCCCACCGATGACGCCTCCGGCGATGGCGGATCCGAACTCCAGGAGGGGGAGGATGATGGGTTCGTAGGACTCGAAGCCGGGCACATTCGTCGCGAAAAGCGTCCCATAGATGAGGAAGGTCAATGTCACGAAGCTCAGAACGATGTGCGCGAAGCCGCGGCGTTTCTCAGCTTCCATGCGCACAGGCTAGCGACCGTTGCCACAAGGGGAGCGGGTTCAGCGCAGCGCGAGCAGCCGGCTGAACGACCGGCCGCCGGCCATCCACCCCTGCGTCACGCGCAGCCCGGCATCCGCGGCGTGGGCGGCCAGGGCGGCGCGTCCGACCTCGGCCCAGGGGAAGGCGTCGCTCACGCGGCCGTCCAGGGTGACGAGCGAGCCCTCGTAGGCGCGGTCTCGGGCGGGATCCTGGTGCGTCTCGACGATCACGTCGCCGTTCGATCGCAGCACCTCGCGACACCGCGCGAGCAGCGCGACCGGGTCGCCGCCGATGCCGATGTTGCCGTCGAGCAGGAGGGCGGTGCTCCACGACCGCTCGTGGGGGATCGGGTCGAAGATCGAGCCGAGATGCACGGGCAGTCCGGCGGCGCGCACGATCTCGACGGCGACCGGCGAGACATCCACGCCCAGCGCCTTCATGCCGCGCTGCACGGCGGCCTTGACCATGCGGCCCGGGCCGCAGCCGATGTCGAGCACCGGGCCGCGCGCGCGGCGCAGCAGGGCGCGGTCGACGGCGTCGGCGTCCTCGGTCCAGCGGGTCACGTCGAAGCGGGCGCGCGAGCCGTCGACGGCGTGCAGGTAGAGGGTTTGCGCGTCGCGGAGCAGCGCGTGCGCGTACGGCTCGGAACCCCCCGAGCCGAAGGTGGCCAGGCTCATGCCGCCACCCCGATCATCGAACTCAGGGTGCGCGCGAATCGGGTGTCGGGCGCGAGGGCGGCCACGGCGCGCGCCTCGACGATCGTGTCGACGTCGATGAGCGGCGGCAGCATCCGGATGCCGCCCCCGGCCGCGCACAGTCGGCCCAGCTGCTGCGCCCCCGTGTCGTCGCGCGACATCGGGACCCCGCGGATCAGGTCTCCGCGCGGTTTGCTCATGCCCAGGCACCAGAAGCCGCCGTCGAGGGCGGGGCCGAACACGAAGTCGGCGTCCTCCGCGTGCTCTGGCCACGGAAAGAACGGCGCGAGGTCGGCGGCGCGCAGCTGCGGGGTGTCCATGCCGACCAGGATCGTCGGCCCCTCGGCCGCATCGAACACGGCGGCGAGGCGCTCGTCGAGGTCGCCGGGTGCTTGGGGGATCACGTCGTAGGGTTCGGAGCCGGCGGGCGCAACGATGCCGTCGAAGGCCAGGATCCGGCCCTCGGCCGGCAACCCGGCCAGCGCCGCGAAGGTGTCGGCCAGGCTCGCGGCCGCGGCCTCTGCCGCCTGCTCGAGGCTCAGATCCGGATGCAGGCGCGTCTTCACGCGGCCCGGCAGGCACTCCTTGGCGATGATCACGAGGGTGGTCATGCGGCCACCCCCTTCTCGTGCGCGCGCAGCAGGCCGCTCATGTCGTGCACGGCGGTCAGCATGCCGCGCATGGTGCCGGTCACCTTCGACGTTCCGACCCGGGGCGCATAGGGGCTGTCGCGCTCGACGATCGTCCAGCCCGCCCGGGATGCCTCGAGCACCATCTCGAGCGGATAGCCGCTGCGCCGGTCCTGCAGGTCGAGGGCGAGCAGCGCCTCGCGCCGCGCGATCCGCAGCGGACCCAGATCGTGCAGCTGCAGCTGCTTCCCCTGCCGGGCCGCGGCCCGGTGCAGCATGCCCGCGAGCACGACGTTGGCGAACCGGGCATGCGCGGGCCAGGCGCCGCGCGTGGTGGGGATGCGCCGCCCGAGCACGAGGTCGGCCGCGCCGCTC
>DASTNC010000032.1:0-57495 GCA_035721225.1 Pseudolysinimonas sp. | reverse complement strand
CGGCAGGATGCCCTCGAACTCACCTGGATGACCCCCGCCGAGGCGTCCTCTCCCTCGATCCACGCCGAGATGGAGGGCGGTCGGGGTACATTGCTGCGCGCTGCGCTCGCCTCCGTGGGGGTTCTCGGCTGAGCTAGCCTTGCGCGCGGCGACCGCCGCGGCGCGGGTTGCCCGTGGGCGCCGGGCGGTTGCTCTGCGAGGCGCCGCCGCCGGTCGACGTGCTGTAGTAGCTCGACGAGCCGCTGCGGGTGGATGCCGAGGCGCCCGATCCCGCACGCGCCGGGCGTCCTGCTCCGGACGCCGAGCCCGAGCGTCCGCCAGACCGGGCCGGACGACCCGAACGATCGGCACGCGGCTGAGCGTCGCCGCCGACACGAGCGGCACGTTTCCGCGGGGCGTTGGCGCCCTGCGAACGGCCGCCGCCCTGCTGCGGGGCCGCCGCGCGCGGCACCGGCTTCACGTAGTCGGCGCGGTCGCCGATCAGGGCGACCACGGCATCCGAGGTCGGGGTGACGCGCTGCGTCGCCGCCTGGATGCCGGCCTTGCGCATCAGCAGCGCGAGGTCCTTCTCCTGGGTCGGCAGCACGAGCGTGACGACATCGCCCTCGGATCCCGCGCGGGCCGTGCGGCCGCTGCGGTGCAGGTAGGCCTTGTGCTCCATGGGCGGGTCGACGTGCACGACCAGCTCGACGTCGTCGACGTGCACGCCGCGGGCCGCGACATCCGTCGCGACGAGCACGCGCACGTCTCCCGCGCCGAAGGCGGCGAGGTTGCGATCGCGCTGCGGCTGCGACAGGTTGCCGTGCAGATCGACGGCCGGGATGCCGGCGGCGGTCAGCTGCAGCGCCAGCTTCTTGGCGTGGTGCTTGGTGCGCATGAACAGGATGCGGCGGCCGGTGCCCGAGGCGAGCGCCTCGATCAGGTGCTTCTTCGTGTCGGCGTCTGCCGCGCCGAAGACGTGGTGCGTCATCGCGGAGACCGGCGAGTTCGCCTCATCCACCGAGTGCACCTTGGGGCTGTGCAGGAACTTGGCGACCAGCTTGTCGACCCCGTTGTCGAGCGTGGCGCTGAACAGCAGGCGCTGGCCATCGCTCGGGGTGGCGTTCATGATGCGGGTGACGACGGGCAGAAAGCCCAGGTCGGCCATGTGGTCGGCTTCGTCGAGCACGGTGATCTCGACCGCGTCGAGCGTCACGTACTTCTGCTGCATGAGGTCCTCGAGCCGACCCGGGCAGGCGACGACGATGTCGACGCCCGCCTTGAGGGCCGAGACCTGGCGGTTCTGCGAGACGCCGCCGAAGATGGTCGTGGTCTTGAGTCCGTAGGCGGCCGCGAGCGGCTCGAGCACGGCGTTGATCTGGGTGGCGAGCTCGCGGGTCGGCGCGAGCACCAGGCCGAGTGGGCGTCCGGGGCGGCGGCCGCCTCCGGCCAGGCGGGTGCCGAGGCGGGCGACCATCGGGATGGCGAACGCCAGCGTCTTGCCGGATCCGGTCTTGCCGCGGCCGAGCACGTCGCGCCCGGCGAGGGTGTCGGGCAGCGTGTCGACCTGGATCGGGAACGCGTCGGACTTTCCGTCGGCGGCCAGGGCCTCGACGAGCGGGTAGGGCACGCCGAGCGTGCTGAAGGTGATGTCAGGCATGAGTGTCTGTGTCTTTCGGGATTGCATCCCCGCCGGTTGAGCAGCCGCGCAGCGGCATATCGAAACCATTCCGAGGATGATGGCGAAGGTGGCGATGGCCACATCCGTTCGCCGGAGAAGTAATGTCAGCCGCACATCCGGGGCCAGCATGATGTCACTGGCTCGGCCGGGGCGGCGAGGGAAGCGTTCTACGACCCAAGCACGGCCACAAAGCCGTGCGAGTGATCTCAGGCTAGCAGACCGGGCTCAGGAGTCGCCGAAGTACCGCTCGCCGACCGGGATCTCGACCGGCACCGTGTTGGTGGCGGGAGCCAGCGGGCACGCCCACGCCGGGTCGTACGCGCATGACGGGTTGTAGGCGAAGTTGAGGTCGATCACGAGCGTGTTCGCGGCCGGGTCCGAGCCGAGGTCGGCGCCCTTGATGGTGTCGAGCAGATAGCGGCCGCCTCCGTAGCTGCCGCCGTGCCTGCCCTTCAGCGCATCCTTCACGGGGACGAAGAGGCCGCCGCCGTAGGTCGTCAGCCGCCAGACGTCGAGCGAGCCCACCTCGGGGATGCGCACCAGCCCGATCCGCTCGAACGGCACGATCCCATCGGTGCCGGTCTCGTAGTCGAACCGGCCGGGTCCCGCCGGCTCCACCTCGAGCTCGAAGCGCCATGCGGGGTCGTAGTCGGCGACGGGGAGCCCGGTGAATCCAGGGCGGTCGGCCGCCAGGAGAGGGGATGCCGCGTGGTGCAGGAAGAGCTCGTCACGACCCGCGCGCCAGAGAGCGTGGGCCGCGGCAGCATCCGGAGTCGCCCGCACCTGCTCGTACAGCGCGAACACGCGGCGGCGCCAGTCGGCGACATCGAGCGGAGTCATGGCGCCCAGGGTAGCCCCCGCGGCCGACGGCTCGGCGCGACCCGTCAGCGGGTCCCGAAGCGCCGTTCGAATCCGGGGGAGAGTTGCACCAGCCGCCGTCCGCGCCATTGCCAGAACGCCCAGAGCGCGAGCCAGACCAGGGGCGTGACCGGGCCGGCCGAGAACTCGAGACGGTCGCGGAACAGCGTGGTGCCCGGGGTCGGCCCCGCGGCGACCGCCATGCGGTGGCGCCACCGCGTCACGATGCGAAGCGGGCCGGAGAGCGGGCCGCCGTGATCCTCGAGGATGCGCACCGCGCCCCGCTCCGAGAAGGCGATGTCGATGTCCTGGGTGCCGGCGTCGAAGATGCTGAACAGCGCGCGAGCCGCGACCGGATGCGACCCCTCGTCCCACTCCAGCGGAAAGTGGCCGGCGCCGAGCGGTTCGAACTCGAGGAGCGGATACGAGACATCGGCGAACACGCTCGGCGAGCGGATGGCTCGCCACGCGGCATCGGGCGAGCAGGCGAGCACGAGCTTGAGGTGGACGTGCATGTCTCCAGTCTGCGTCATCCGGCTGCGTGCAGGGGACCTCAGACCCATCGCAACGCCACGAGTCGCCGTTAGCCTGATCGGATGACGCAGGCGCATGGCCAGGGGAGCTATCAGGTCCGCTTCGACTGGGGCATCCCCGGCGCGACGGCGATCGCTCCGGGAGCGCACGTCGTGATCTGGGTCGACCAGTTGGCTCCCGCCTCCGGCGACTCGGAGGTGATGCCGCTGCTGGGCGGCTCGGCAGGGGGCGTCGAGTTGGTGCCGGCGACGATGCAGGACGCATCCGAGGTCGCGGCGTTCTGCCTGCGCCGTCAGGCCGAGATCGGCAACCGTCTGATGATCGCGGTCGTGGCGGCCGGCGCGTCCCGTGCCGACGGCACCCTCCGCTTCGCCGTCGAAGACCTGCTCGCCTCGGGCGCGATCATCGACGCACTGGCCGAGGCGGGCATCGACCACCAGTCGCCCGAGGCGGCGGCTGCGGCATCCGCGTACTCGGGGCTCAAGAATGCGACGCACCACCTCATCTCGGCCTCGGCGAGTTCTCGGGAACAGCGGGAATCCTCCGAGGGCTGAGCCGGTTCACTCCTGCAACGACTCAGATCCTCAGGAGGATGTCATGCCCCAGGCCGTGCTCAACGGAACCGTTCTCGCCGACGCACCCGAATCGGAGGTGCTGCACATCGAGGGCAACGTCTACTTCCCGCCCGCGAGCGTGAACAAGGAGCTGCTGGTCGAGAGCGCGACGCCCTACACCTGCCCCTGGAAGGGCGAGTGCCAGTACTTCTCGGTGAAGGATGCGGCCTCGGGCGACCTGCTGCAGGACCGCGCCTGGAGCTACCCGCACCCGTACCCCACGGCATTCGACCGCGTCGGCACGGACTTCAGCGACTACGTGGCCTTCTGGAAAGAGGTTCAGGTCAGCTAGCCGCTTTGGCGCGGAAGGCCCGGACCTTGGCCCGGTTGCCGCAGCGCTGCATCGAGCACCAGCGGCGCGTGCCGGTGCGCGACTCGTCGTGGAACACCAGGCGGCAGTCGTCGGCATCGCAGCGCCGCAGTCGGCCGTCGTCGGCGCCGACGATCGCGACGGCGTCTCGCGCCAGAGACGACAGTGCCTGCCCGACCCGGATGCTTCCCGCCCCCGCCTGACGACGGCCGCCTGCCAGCACCGGAGGCACGTCGGGTGTCGCGGCGAACAGGTTGAGCGTGTCCACGTCGTCGGGAGCGGGTGCGACCCCGTCGGCTGCCGCCGCGGCCAGCCGGCCGATCGCGGCGCGCAGGCCGAGGGCATCCACCAGCTCCCGCTCGCCGATGTCGGCGATCGGCAGCCGCCGGAAGCGCTCCGCCAACCAGTGACGCACCTCGGTGTCGGGGCCCGAGGTGAAGTCGAGGCTGTCGGCACCGGCGTCGAAGAACCAGCGTGCGCCGTCGCTGATGATCCAGCGGCCGGCGCTCACGCCGTGCCGCCGGGCGCCGGGGGCCGGAACACCAGCACGGTGGCCGAGCCGGTCAGTTCCAGCGGCCCGGCGGCGTGGGGCACCAGCAGGGTGTCGCCCGCGGCGACCGGGAGCCGTCTGCCGACGAAGCCGACCTCGAGCGCGCCCTCGATCACCACGAGCACGGCGTAGCCCTTGTCGAGCCTCTGCCTGCCCGAGAAGCGGTAACGCTCGGCGCGGAAGTAACCCGCGGCCTCGGGGGGGAGCACCGATCCGTTCGGAAGGTCCGAGGTGATCCACGCATCCACCTCGGCGTCGGTGCGAGCGGTCAGCTCGAGCGCGCCGACCGCCTCGTCGAACCCGAGGCCCAGATGGCCGTCTGCGGCGCCATCCAGCTCGAACCCGCGCCATTCGACCAGGATCGACAGGTCTTCCGGCTGCTGCACCTCGGCCAGCAGCACGCCCTCGCCGATGGCGTGCAGCACGCCGGGCGGCACGTAGACGGTGTCGCCGGCGAGCACCTCCCGTCGGTGCAGCAGGCCGAGCAGGGTGTCGGTGTCTTGTGCGTGCACCAGGTCCAGCAGGCGCTCCCGGGTGAGCGACTCGCGCAGCCCGACGAAGACCTCGCCGGGCGCGAGGATGCACCACGCCTCCGCCTTGCCGTGGTGGCGGCCCAGGTGGGCCGCGGCCCAGGCGTCGTCGGGATGCCCGTGCACCGGCAGCCGTTGCCCCGGGTCGAGCAGCTTCACCAGCAGCCGCGGGTCGGCGCCGAAGGCCTCGACATGGGCCTGGCCGAGCCAGCCGGTCGGATCGCCAGCGATCGCATCGCGCAGCAGCCGCCCGCCGTCGGGCGGACCGTCAGGCAGCCGGGTCAGCCCGACCGACGCCTCGCCCGCCTGGGTCGTCACCGACGCCACCCAGTCCTCCGGCACGTGATCGCCGGCTGCCGGCCCTCCGCGCTCGCCGCGGAACGCCGCGATGCCCGGCCCGCCGCGGTAGAAGCGGTCGGCAGGCTGGTTCGCGGGGAGCAGCAGAGGTGTGAGCGTCATGGTCGGCTCGCCGCCGCACGGGGCACCTCGCGGCGCATCCAGTCGATCTGGAACCTCAGGTCGAAACGACGTGAGCACTTGGCGCACGAGAGCGCCCGGGTCGGCTTGCGATAGCGGAAGTGCTGATGGCCGTTCGGGCAGCTGCCCACCCACGGCGCGAGCTCGTCAGCGATCGCGCCCCCGTGCAGCCGCCTGCCCTCGTAGCCGAGGTCGGAGGCGATGGCCTTCCACTTCGGGCCGTGGCCCGCCCGCGCGCCGGCGAGGGCGTGCGCCACCTCGTGCAGCAGCACCTGGTGGATCTCGTCGTCGTCGTAGCGCGAGGCCAGATGCCGCGACACGGTGATGCGGTGCGTGGAATAGGAGCAGAGCCCGGCCCGCGTCGTCGCGCGGTCGAACCCGAACGACCACACGCTCGGGTCGAGGTGGAGGGTGATGAGGGCATCCGCCCAGCGTCGCACCCGGTCGAGGTCGGCCATGCTTCGACGCTACTCGCGAGCCCCGTCTTCGGGCTGCCGAACCTCCGACTGCGCCGTGCCGGGCCGCAGCTGGAACACGCTGCGATTCGGGGGAGGGGAGGGCAAGGCGGTGGCGTCCGTGACGACGGGGGCTCCGGCGATCCAGTCGCGCAGTTCGCGGCCGTGCACGAGCGTGGCCGGATGCGGTCCGCCGCCGAGCAGCCGCGGCATCCAGTCCAAAGGAAGAGAAGAGGGGGATGCCACCAGCACGAAGTTGCCGAACCGCCGGCCGCGCAGCACCTGCGGCTCGGCGAGCACCGCCAGTCGATCGCCGTCGTGCTGCCCAGTGCTCGGGGCGTTGAACACCATCGCCAGCGTCGCCGCCTGCCCGCGCGCGAACGCGGCGCCCGACCCGTCGGCCACGTTGACGAGCATCACGCCCTTCGGCGCGAGGAACGCCGCGCACTCCCGGTAGAACTCGAGGCTGGTGACGTGCGCCGGGATGCGCGCCCCGCCGAACACGTCCACCACGAGCACGTCGACCGCACCTGTTAACCCGGCGGGCAGTTTCGCGAGGGTGGCGCGGGCATCCCCGTACCGCACCCGGATCGACGCGCCCCGGGGAAGCGGCAGCTCCCGCCGCACCAGCTCGACCAGCTCGGGCTCGAGCTCGAGCACCTGCTGCCGCGAACCCGGCCGCGTCGCCTCGATGTAGCGCGGGATGGTGAGCGCCCCCGCCCCGAGGTGCAGCGCGGTCAGCGGTTCGCCGGGCAGCGTGAGCTGGTCGATCACGTGGCCCATGCGGGCGATGTACTCGAAGAACAGCTCGGTGGGGCGTTCGAGGTTGACGTGCGACTGCGGGGTTCCGTCCACGATGAGTTCGAAGGCGCCGGGCACCCAGCGATCGGGGCGGATCTCGGCGTGCATGCCGCTCGCGAGGGTGGTCGAGGGGGCGGCATCCATCCCTCGATCCTTCCACCTCGGGATGCGGCTCATGCAGGATGCACGACGCCCGCACTAGCCTGATTCCGTGAACTCAGGACTAGGCGCTCTCGCGATCATCCTCCCCCTGGCCATCTTGCTGATGGCAGTCGTTTCGCAGTTGGGTGGGACGGGGCGTTTGCCGCGCAACGGATTCCTCGGCTTACGCATTCCCTCCACCCTGGCGAGCGACGACGCCTGGAGGGCCGGGCATCGCGCCGCCGCGCTGCCGGCATGGTGCGGGTTCGCTGCGGCGGCCGTCGTCGCCGTTGTGTGCTGGACATTGATCCGCTCAATCACGGCGGTGGATATCTGCGTCGTGGTCATCGGCGCGCTGTTCGGGGTGACGGTGATCTGGTCTCTGATCGCCGCGAGCCGGGCGGCCCGACCGCACGCGCCGAGCTAGCACGGTCGTCGAGCGCTCAGTCTCGACGCGCGCTAACTCACCACCTGCCGCACCAGCGGTACCCCCGGGCGGTAGGCCAGGTGCGACGCGCTCGGCGCGTCGAGCAGCACGAGCCCGCCGGTCGCCCCGACGCGCAGGTGCCCGACGTCGTCTCGCCGTAGCGCCCGGGCACCGCCGACGGTCGCGGCGTGCAACGCTTCGCGCGGGGTCATCCCCATCTCGCGGACGGCGAGGGCGATGCAGAACGGGATCGACGAGGTGAACGACGAGCCCGGGTTGCAGTCGGTGGCGATCGCGATCATGACCCCGGCGTCGAGCAGCCGACGCCCCGAGGGATACGGCTGGCGCGTCGAGAACTCGACACCGGGAAGCAGGGTCGCGACGGTCTGCGAGCCGGCCAGTGCGTCGACATCCCGGTCAGACAGGAAGGTGCCGTGGTCGACGCTCGCGGCGCCGAGTTCGACGGCGAGGCGCACACCCTCAGACTCGCCGAGCTGCCCGGCGTGCACCCGCAGCCCGAGCCCGCGGGCTGCTCCCGCCTCGAGCACGCGGCGGCTCTGCCCGACGGTGAAGGCGCCGGTCTCGCAGAAGACGTCGATCCACCGGGCGAAGGGCGCGCAGGCGTCGAGCATCGGGCCGGTGACCAGGTCGACGTAGGCGTCCGGGTCGTCGGCGAACTCGAGCGGGACGACGTGCGCCCCCAGGAAGGTCGTCTCGGGCGTCAGCTCGCGGGCGACCCGCAGCGCGCGCTGCTCGTCGTGCACGGTCAGGCCGTACCCGCTCTTGATCTCGACGGTGGTGGTGCCCTGGCGGCGCATCTCGTCGACGATCGACCGAGCCCGGGCCAGCAGCGCGGCGTCGTCGGCCTCGCGAGTGAGCCGCACCGTTCGCCGGATGCCGCCCGCCTCATAAGGCCGTCCCGCCATCCTGGCCTCGAACTCGTCGGACCGGTCTCCGGCGAACATGAGATGGCTGTGGCTGTCGACGAAACCGGGGACGGCGGCGGATCCCGCGGCGTCGATCCGCTCATCGGCCGCGGGTGCCTGCGCGGCGTCACCGACCCAGGCGACCTGCCCGGCCTCGAAGACGATCGCCGCATCGTGACGGACCGGGCGATCGGGCTCCCACGTGGTCAGTTCGCCGATCGAGGTCACGAGGGTGGTGGTCATGGCAGCACGGCTCCGATCGCGGTGGTCAGGGCGGCTCCGACGTTGCCCAGGCGGTGCTCGCCTGTCGTCACGACGCGGGTGCCGCCCACCACGACATCCGTGACGTCGGCGGCGGATGCGGCGAGCCACAGCTGGTCGAACGAGGCTCCCGCCGTGCGCGGTGAGCCAGTGCGGAGCGTGACCAGATCGCACACCGCGCCGACCCGCAGGCCGCCGGTCCAGCCCAGGGAGCGGTAGCCATCGGTGGCGGCCGCGGCCAGCAGCTCCGCAGGAGAGAAGATCCCGCGCCGACCCGTCGCCAAGCGCTCGTGACCCTCGAGGGCGCGCAACTCGTCGAAGGGGTCGACCACGACGTGCTGGTCGCTTCCGATCGTGAGGGTGGCGCCCGACTCGTGCAGAGCGCGGGCCGGGCCGATGCCGTCGCCCAGATCGCGTTCGGTGGTCGGGCAGATGCAGACGAACGAGCCCGAGAGTTCGGTGATGTCGCTGGGCGTCAGGTGGGTCGCGTGCACCGCGGTGAACCGCGGGCCGAGCGCACCCGCGTCGCGCAGCACCCCGACCGGGGAGCGCCCGAAGGCCGCCTCGACCTGCGCGTTCTCGGCCGGCTGCTCCGAGACGTGGGCGTGAAGGGGCTCGTCACCCGTGGCTGCGACCACCCGCGCGATGTCGTCGGGGTCGACCGCGCGGAGTGAATGGATGGCCGCCCCGCGGCGGGCGGCTCCCGTGAACGCGAGCGACTCGTGGCGCGCCAGCCAGGTGTCGACGTCGCTGATGAACAGCTTCTGGGCGCCGCGGGGCACCAGCGGGGCTCCGCGCTCGTCGCGCCCGCCGTGCCGGTACAGCGTGTCGAGCAGGGTCAGCCGGATGCCGGCCTCGTTCGCCGCGGCGATCACCGCATCCGCCATCGCCGTCGTGGGGTCGCGGTGCAGGTAGTGGAACTCGCCGACCGCCGTGTAGCCCGCCAGCAGCAGCTCGGCATAGAACGCGGTCGCGAGCGCGTAGTAGCGATCGGGGTCAAGGCCCGCCGCCGCCTGGTACATCTGCTCGCGCCAGGCCCAGAAGTCGCCGCCCTGCGCGTGGGTCCGTCCGCGCAATGCCCGATGGAAGGCGTGCGAATGTGCGTTGGCGATGCCGGGCACGGTGAGGCCGGGCAGGGTGATGCAGCCCGGCGCGGGTGGGCCGTCGGCGACGGAGCTGATGACGCCGTCGGCCTCTTCGACGCACACGCCCGCGCGGACTGCGCCGTCGATCGCCGCGTGCTCGAGCCAGAAGGAGGTCACGAGGCCATCCTCCGGATGACCGCGGTCAGGGCAGCGACACCCTCGCTCGCGTCGACCTCCTCGGCGTGCTCCTCCGGTGAGTGCGAGACGCCCGTCGGGTTGCGCACGAAGAGCATCGCCGTGGGGAGGCCGGCCAGCGACAGCACCCCGGCATCGTGCCCGGCGCCCGATGGCAACTCGGGCACCTCGCCGCAGACCGCCTCCGCCACGTCGGCGGTGAGCGCGGCGTCGAACCGCGTGATGTCGGTCCAGCTCTCGAGCGCCGCGGCAACCCCGAGCCGGCGTTCGACGAGGGCCACCAACTCGTGCACCCGCTCCGGATCCTCGCCCCGCGCATCCACCCACATGGATGCCGATGAGGCGATCGCATTCACCGCGCCCGGCAGCACGCGAACCCGCCCGACCGTGGCGAGGATCCCCAACTCGGCGGCGGCGCGCCGCACCTCGACGATCCCCTCGGCCATCGCCAGCACCGGGTCGACCCGGTCGGCGAGCGCCGTGGTGCCCGCGTGGTCGGGGATGCCCGCCAGGTCGATCCGCCAGCGCCCGTGCGGCCAGATCTCGCGCGCGACACCGACTGGTCGACCGGCACCGGCGAGGCCGCGCGCGCCGCTCAGTTCGTGGGCAGCACCGCGCAGCGGCATCCTGCCCTGCTCGATGTGGAGTTCGACGAACGCGCCGATCCGCGCCAGACGAGCGGGGTCCGCCCCGACGCGGCCGGGATCGTGCCCGGCTGCGGTCATCGCGTCGGCGAGGGTCGTCCCGTTGTCGTCGACCAGGGCCAGGGCGCGTGCCGGGCCGACCGCTCCGGTCAGCAATCGCGATCCGAGGCAGGCCATCCCGAATCGGCCGCCCTCCTCGTCGGCGAAGGCGACGACCGCGACCGGCCGCGCCGGCATCCATCCCGCTCCGCGCAACGACTCGAGGGCGGCGAACGCCGACGCCACCCCGAGTGGACCGTCCCAGTCGCCTCCGCTGCGCACGCTGTCGAGATGAGAGCCGACGACGAACGCGGTGCCCGGCAGCTCGGCTCCCTGCCACGCCCAGAGGTTGCCGTTGCCGTCGGTCTCGAGGTCGAGGCCCAGCCGCGACGCCCGCGCGGTGAACCACTCGCGCAGCTCGAGCTCGCTCGACGCCCAGGCGAATCGCGTCACGCCGCCGGCGGGATCGCGGCCGACCCCCGACAACTCGCTCAGCAGCACGAGGTCACCACCCTGCCCGTCACTGCTCCCGCATCGGGATGCGCACGCCGCGCTCGTCCGCCGTGCGGATCGCGTCGTCGTAGCCCGCGTCCACGTGCCGGATCACGCCCATCCCGGGGTCGTTGCGCAGCACCCGGGCGATCTTCTCGCCCGCCAGCGCCGAGCCGTCGGCGACCGTGACCTGACCGGCGTGGATGCTGCGCCCGATCCCGACGCCGCCCCCGTGGTGGATCGACACCCAGGTCGCGCCCGACGCGGTGTTCACCAGCGCATTGAGCAGCGGCCAGTCGGCGATCGCATCGGATCCGTCGAGCATCGCCTCGGTCTCGCGATACGGGCTGGCCACCGAGCCGGAGTCGAGGTGGTCGCGCCCGATCACGATCGGCGCCGCGAGTTCGCCCGAGGCGACCATGTCGTTGAACCGCAGCCCCGCGACGTCGCGCTCGCCGTAGCCGAGCCAGCAGATGCGGGCTGGGAGGCCCTGGAACTTCACACGCTCCTGGGCGAGCCTGATCCAGCGCACCAGCGACTCGTTCTCGGGGAACAGCTCGAGCACGGCCTTGTCGGTCTTGGCGATGTCCGAGGCGTCGCCCGACAGCGCGGCCCAGCGGAACGGCCCCTTGCCCTCGGCGAACAGCGGGCGGATGTAGGCGGGCACGAAACCGGGGAAGTCGAAGGCGTCGGCGAACCCGGCCGTCAGCGCCTCGGTGCGGAGGTTGTTCCCGTAGTCGAACACCTCCGCACCCGCACGCTGGAACCCGACCATCCCCTCCACGTGCCGGGCCATCGACTCTCGCGCGCGCTGGGCGAACCCGGGGTCGCGCCGGGCATCCGCCCAGTCGTCGAACGCCACGCCGACCGGCAGGTAGGCGAGCGGATCGTGCGCGCTGGTCTGGTCGGTGACGATGTCGATCTCGGCGCCCATGGCGAGCAACTCGGGCACCAACGACGCCGCGTTGCCGAGCACGCCGATCGACAGCGGGCGCCGCAGGTCGCGTGCGTCGTACGCCAGGGTGAGCGCCTGCTCGAGCGAGTCGGCCCGCACGTCGAGGTAGTTCTGCTCGATGCGCCGCGCGATGCGCGAGGGATCGACGTCGATCACGATGGCGACCCCGTCGTTCATCGTGACGGCCAGTGGTTGCGCGCCGCCCATCCCCCCGAGGCCTGCGGTCAGCGTGATCGTGCCCGCCAACGACCCGCCGAACTTCTTCGCCGCGACCGCCGCGAAGGTCTCGTAGGTGCCCTGCAGGATGCCCTGGGTGCCGATGTAGATCCACGACCCCGCCGTCATCTGCCCGTACATGGTCAGCCCGAGCGCTTCGAGCCGGCGGAACTCGTCCCAGTTCGCCCAGTCGCCCACCAGGTTCGAGTTGGCGATCAGCACGCGCGGCGCCCACTCGTGGGTCTGCATCACGCCGACCGGCTTGCCCGACTGCACGAGCAGCGTCTCGTCGCTCTTCAGGGTCTCCAGGCTGCGGTAGATGGCCGCCAGGCTGGCGTGATCGCGCGCGGCCTTGCCGGTGCCGCCGTAGACGATCAGCTGTTCGGGATGCTCGGCCACCTCGGGGTCGAGGTTGTTCTGCAGCATCCGCAGCGCCGCCTCCTGCGGCCAGCCGAGGGTGTGCAGCTGCGTGCCGCGGTATGCGCCGGTCATGAGGCCTCCTTCAGGTAGATGGATGCTGCGCCCAACAGCTCGCCCGACCGCACCAGCTCGACGCTCGCCGCGATGTCGGGCGCGAGGTACCGGTCGGGTCCCGCCCCGGGAACGCGGGTGCGCAGCGCGTCCATGACGCGCCGCGAGACCGGCGACGCTCCCTCGCCGCGCATCTCGAGCCCGCGGGCGCTCGTGAGGATTTCGATCGCCAGAACCCCCGTCAGCCCGTCGATCGCGCGCCGCAGCTTGAGGCCGGCGCTCCACCCCATCGAGACGTGGTCCTCTTGCATCGCGCTGGTCGGGATCGAGTCGACCGAGGCCGGCGCCGCGAGCCGCTTGAGCTCACTGACGATGCCGGCCTGGGTGTACTGCGCGATCATGTGGCCCGAGTCGACGCCCGGGTCGTGCGCGAGAAAGGGGTTGAGCCCCCCGTTGCGGTTCTTGTCGAGAAAGCGATCGGTGCGCCGTTCGCTCATGCTCGCGACGTCGGCGACGGCGATCGCCAAGAAGTCGAGCACGTAGCCGATCGGCGCGCCGTGGAAGTTGCCGTTCGACTCCAGGCGCCCGTCGACGGTGACGACCGGGTTGTCGATCGCACTGGCGAGCTCGCGCTCGGCGACCGATCGCGCGTGTTCGACGGTGTCGCGTGCCGCCCCGTGCACCTGGGGCGCGCAGCGCAGGGAGTAGGCGTCCTGCACCCGGGTGAAGCCGCGCATCCGATGGGCGGCGATGACGGGGGAGCCGGCGAGCACCTGCCGCATGACTCCCGCCGAGACGGCCTGACCGGGGTGCGGCCGCAGCGCCTGCAGATCGGCCGCGAACACCGCGTCCGTGCCGGCGAGCCCCTCGACGCTCATCGCGGCGGCCAGATCGGCGGTGGTCAGCAGGGCGTCGAGGTCGACGAGCGAGAGGGCGAGCATCCCGAGCATGCCGTCGGTGCCGTTGATCAGCGCGAGACCCTCCTTCTCGCGCAGCACCATCGGCGCGATGCCATGCGCGGCCAGAGCCGCGGCGGCATCCATCAGAGCGCCATCGGTGGTGCGCACCTCTCCCTCGCCCATCACGGCCAGGGCGCAGTGCGCGAGGGGAGCCAGGTCGCCCGAACAGCCGAGCGAGCCGTACTCGCCGACCACCGGGGTGATGCCGGCGTTGAGCAGCGCGGCGTAGCTCTCGGCGACCTCAACGCGCACCCCGGTTCGCCCGGTCGCCAGCGTCTGCAGCCGCAGAAGCATGGTGGCGCGCACCACCTCGCGGTCGACCTCGCGCCCCGAGCTCGCGGCGTGGCTGCGGATCAGCGAGCGCTGCAGCTGCTGCCGCTGCTCGACCGGGATGTGCGTGGTAGCGAGGGCGCCGAAGCCGGTCGAGACGCCGTAGTGCGGGGCCGGGTCGTCGGCGAGGCCCTCGATCACCGCGCGGGACTCGGCCATGCGCGCCAGCGCCTCGGGCGCCAGTTCGACAGGTGCGTCGTGGCGGGCGACCGCCGCCACTTCGTCGGGAGACAGCGGATGCCCGCCGATCGTGATCTGCTGCATGCCTCAGTGAACCTCTGCACGGTCGCGCGCGCGAGAGGCCACCGCCCGGTACAGTCTGAGATCTCAGACACATGAGAGGCCGAAGGGAGCGGACGCCGTGCCCTCAGACGTCCCGGCCGCCCGCAAGGCGCTAAGGATGCTCCGCGTGCTGGCCGAGCGCACGGCGCCCGTGCCTGCCTCCGCGCTCGCTCGGCAGCTCGGAATCCCGCGCTCCTCTCTCTATCAACTCGCCCGCACGATGATGGACGAGGGATTCCTCGTGCACTATCCCGAGGAGCGCGCATACGGCCTCTCGTCGCTGGTGACCGAGATCGGCGCCGGGATGCTGCAGACCGAGCGCCTGCGCCGGCTCGCCCATCCGCTGCTCGAGCGCCTCGTCGCCGAGAGCACCACCCCGCTCGTCGCCCACCTGGTCGTGCTGACCGGCGCCGAGGTGACCTACGTCGACCGGCTCTCGGCGCCGCGCGCCCCGACCACGGTGTCGAGCATCGGCGTGCGGCTGCCCGCGCACCTCACGGCGACCGGGCGTTCGGCGCTCGCCGCCATGCCGCACGAGCAGGTGCGTGCGCTCTACCCGCACCGGGACGCGCTCTACCGACGGACCGGCCCCGGCCCGTCGACGCTCGCCGAGCTCGACGAGCTGCTGCGCTTGGCGCGCGGCCGCGGCTGGGCCGAGGAGGATGGCGACATCACGGGCGGCTACTCGTCTGTCGCGGCGGCGGTGCTCGACCGGAACGACTACCCGATCGCGGCGATCGGCGTGACCTTCCGCACCGGCCCGGATGACGCGGCTCGCGCCGAGCTCGGCGCAACGGTGGCCGCCGCCGCCGGGGTGCTCACGGCCCGGCTACGGGGTCACTGAGCAGGGCCGAACAGGCGCCGCCCATCCGACATTGCGGGTGCGGGCTTCGTCATCGCGAGGTTCAATAGAACATGGCGGGAACCTGCGTGTACACGATCGGGCATTCGACTCATCCGATCGATGAGTTCGTCCAGATGCTGAAGGCGAACGAGATCGAACGGCTGATCGACGTGCGCACCGTTCCGGGGTCTCGTCACAACCCGCAGTTCGGCGAGCGCGAACTCGCCAGAAGCATGCCGGACGCGGGGATCGACTATCAGCGACTCACAGAGCTCGGCGGGCTGCGGCACACCCCGGCGGCAGAAGCATCCATCAATGGGGCATGGCGCAACAAGAGCTTCCGCAACTACGCCGACTACATGCAGACACCCGAGTTCGCCGCAGGTATCGAAGAGCTGATTGCGCTAGCGAAGAAGCAGACGGTAGCGATCATGTGCGCCGAGGCCGTGCCCTGGCGCTGTCACCGGTCACTGATCGGCGACGCGCTTCTGGCTCGCGGTGTGCGGGTCGCTGACATCATGAGCCGGACGTCGACGACGCCGCACACCATGACCGGCTTCGCGAAAGTCGACGGTGACCGTGTCTGGTACCCGCCGGAAGAGCAACTCACAACGCGGAAGGCGTCCCTATGACAGAGAAGTTTTCGGTCGGCGATCACGTGCGCTGGAACTCCGAGGCCGGCCATGTGCAGGGGACGATCACGAAAATCCATACGAAAGACGTGGACTACAAGGGTCACACTCACCGCTGCAGCGCTGACGATCCGCAGTATGAGATCACGAGCGACACGACCGACCATGTCGCGATGCACAAGGGCGCTGCGCTGACCAAGATCTAGCGGCCTGATCGAGGCTGCGAACGGGTTATAGCCCTATTTGGAAATCAAGTCAAGGAATACCTGGACACGTCGCCCAGTTATGACATACAGTTGACCCTTGCGCTCCCCACAAATCCCATTCGTCATATTGCGGACGATTGCTGCGCCCAGATCAGTGCCCGAATATCGCGGCGGGACTGATTCTCTGAGGCCGTGAGGCGCTTCTCACCACACCAACACAACGAGACCGACGGGTCTCACGGAGGTTGTAAACCACCTTGGCCGCTGCGCGCTCTGCAGGAAATTCTGCATCCAACAAGAAGTCCTCGCTCAAGAACGGCCGCACCGCATCGCGGTTGTCGTTCGCCAAAATCACCGACACCCTGACGGTTCCCGATCTGCTCGCTCTGCAGACCGAGAGCTTCGACTGGCTCGTGGGCAACGATGCGTGGAAGGCGCGACTCACCGAGGCCAAGGCCGCCGGCAACGACTCCGTGCCCGAGACCACCGGGCTCGATGAGATCTTCGAAGAGATCTCGCCCATCGAAGACCTCGGCGAGACCATGCAGCTCTCGTTCACCGCTCCCGAGCTCGAAGAGCCCAAGTACTCCATCGAGGAGTGCAAGGAGCGCGGCAAGACCTTCGCCGCTCCTCTGTATGTGAACGCCGAGTTCATGAACCACATGACCGGTGAGATCAAGACCCAGACCGTGTTCATGGGCGACTTCCCGCTCATGACCGAGAAGGGCACCTTCATCATCAACGGAACCGAGCGCGTCGTCGTGTCGCAGCTGGTCCGTTCGCCCGGTGTCTATTTCGAGCGCCAGCAGGAGAAGACCTCCGACACCGACATCTACTCGGCGCGCATCATCCCGAGCCGCGGTGCCTGGCTCGAGTTCGAGATCGACAAGCGCGACCAGGTGGGCGTGCGCATCGACCGCAAGCGCAAGCAGTCGGTCACCGTCTTCCTCAAGGCCCTCGGCCTGACCAGCGAAGAGATCCTCGAGAAGTTCGCCGGCTACGAGTCGATCGCGGGCACGCTCGAGAAGGATGCGATCCTCACCAAAGAAGACGCGCTCAAAGACATCTACCGCAAGCTGCGTCCGGGCGAGCAGGTCGCCGCCGAGGCCGCGCGTGCGCTGCTCGACAACTTCTACTTCAACCCGAAGCGCTACGACCTGGCCAAGGTGGGTCGTTACAAGATCAACCGCAAGCTCGGCATCGACGCCGGCCTGAAAGACTCGGTCCTCTCGATCGACGACATCATCGGCACGATCAAGTACCTGGTCGCGCTGCACGCGCGCCAGACCACGCTTCCGGGCATCCGCGACGGCAAGAAGATCGAGCTGCGCCTCGACGTCGACGACATCGACCACTTCGGCAACCGCCGCATCCGCGCCGTGGGCGAGCTCATCCAGAACCAGGTGCGCACCGGCCTTAGCCGCATGGAGCGCGTCGTCCGCGAGCGCATGACGACCCAGGACATCGAGGCGATCACCCCGCAGACCCTGATCAACGTGCGCCCCGTCGTGGCCGCGATCAAGGAGTTCTTCGGCACCTCGCAGCTGTCGCAGTTCATGGACCAGAACAACCCGCTCGCGGGCCTGACCCACAAGCGCCGCCTGAGCGCGCTCGGCCCGGGTGGTCTGAGCCGCGAGCGCGCCGGCGTCGAGGTGCGCGACGTGCACCCCAGCCACTACGGCCGCATGTGCCCGATCGAGACCCCGGAAGGCCCGAACATCGGCCTGATCGGCTCGCTCGCGTCGTTCGCGCGGATCAACTCCTTCGGGTTCATCGAGACCCCGTACCGCCGGGTCGTCAACGGCAAGGTGACCGACAAGATCGACTACCTCACCGCCAGTGAAGAAGACGACTTCGTCGTCGCCCAGGCCAACGCGCCGCTGACCGCCGACTCGCACTTCGCCGAGCCCAAGGTGCTCGTGCGACGCAAGGGCGAAGAGGTCGACCTGGTCGACTCCGGCGAGGTCGACTACATGGACGTCTCGCCGCGCCAGATGGTGTCGGTCGCGACCTCGCTCATCCCGTTCCTCGAGCACGACGACGCGAACCGCGCCCTCATGGGTGCGAACATGCAGCGTCAGGCCGTCCCGCTGCTGCGCAGCGAGTCGCCCCTGGTCGGCACCGGCATGGAGGGCTACGCGGCCATCGACGCCGGTGACGTGATCACCGCCGACAAAGCCGGTGTGGTGCTCGAGGTCTCGGCCGACATGGTCACCATCCAGCTCGACGAGGGGGGAACGCAGGACTACTTCCTGCGCAAGTTCGACCGCTCCAACCAGGGCACCTCGTACAACAACCGCGTGATCGTGGATGCGGGAGACCGCGTCGAGGTCGGCCAGGTCATCGCCGACGGCCCCGCGACCGAGAACGGCGAGCTCGCGCTCGGCAAGAACCTGCTCGTGGCATTCATGCCGTGGGAGGGTCACAACTTCGAAGACGCGATCATCCTCAGCCAGAACCTCGTGAAAGACGACGTGCTGTCGTCGATCCACATCGAGGAGTACGAGGTGGATGCCCGCGACACCAAGCTCGGCAAAGAGGAGATCACGCGCGACCTCCCCAATGTCAGCCCGGAGCTGCTCGCCGACCTCGACGAGCGCGGCATCATCCGGATCGGCGCCGAGGTGCGCCCCGGCGACATCCTGGTCGGCAAGGTCACGCCGAAGGGCGAGACCGAGCTGTCGGCCGAAGAGCGCTTGCTGCGCGCCATCTTCAACGAGAAGAGCCGTGAGGTGCGCGACACCTCGCTCAAGGTTCCCCACGGTGAAGAGGGCACCATCATCGGCGTCAAGGTGTTCGACGCGCAGGACGGCGACGACGAGCTCGGCTCGGGCGTCAACCAGCGCGTGGTCGTCTTCATCGCCCAGAAGCGCAAGATCACCGAGGGCGACAAGCTCGCGGGCCGTCACGGCAACAAGGGCGTCATCTCGAAGATCCTGCCGGTCGAAGACATGCCGTTCCTCGCGGACGGCACCCCGGTCGACATCATCCTGAACCCGCTCGGCATCCCCGGTCGCATGAACTTCGGCCAGGTGCTCGAGACCCACCTCGGGTGGATCGCCAAGCAGGGCTGGGAGGTCGAGGGCTCGCCCGAGTGGGCATCCCACCTGCCGGCCGAGGCGCACAAGGCCGCCCCGGGCACCAAGGTCGCGACCCCGGTGTTCGACGGCGCCTTCGAAGACGAGATCGCGGGTCTGCTCGACTCGACGACCCCGAACCGCGATGGCGAGCGCCTGATCGACTCCACGGGCAAGACGATGCTGTTCGACGGCCGCTCCGGCGAGCCGTACCCGGCACCCGTCTCGGTCGGCTACATGTACATCCTGAAGCTGCACCACCTGGTCGACGACAAGATCCACGCGCGCTCGACCGGTCCGTACTCGATGATCACCCAGCAGCCCCTCGGCGGAAAGGCGCAGTTCGGTGGACAGCGCTTCGGCGAGATGGAGGTCTGGGCCCTCGAGGCTTACGGCGCCGCGTACGCGCTGCAGGAGCTGCTGACCATCAAGTCGGACGACATCCTCGGCCGCGTGAAGGTATACGAGGCGATCGTCAAGGGCGAGAACATCCAGGAGCCGGGGATCCCCGAGAGCTTCAAGGTGCTCATCAAAGAGATGCAGTCGCTGTGCCTGAACGTCGAGGTGCTCGCGGCCGACGGATCCGCCATCAGCCTGAAGGACACGGACGACGAGGTCTTCCGCGCCGCTGAAGAGCTGGGCATCAACATCTCGACCCGCTTCGAGTCGTCGTCCATCGACGACATCTGAGCCGGGCCATCCACTAACTCTTCGAGACAAGCGAAAGAAGACACTCAAAAGTGATCGACGCAACAACGTTCGACCAGCTTCGGATCGGCCTGGCGACGAGCGCGGACATCCGCGCCTGGAGCTACGGCGAGGTCAAGAAGCCCGAGACCATCAACTACCGCACCCTGAAGCCCGAGAAGGACGGCCTGTTCGGCGAGCAGATCTTCGGACCTTCTCGCGACTGGGAGTGCTCGTGCGGCAAGTACAAGCGCGTGCGCTTCAAGGGCATCGTCTGCGAGCGCTGCGGCGTGGAGGTCACCAAGAGCTCCGTCCGTCGCGAGCGCATGGGGCACATCGAGCTCGCTGCTCCGGTGACGCACATCTGGTACTTCAAGGGTGTTCCGTCGCGTCTGGGCTACCTGCTCGACATGGCGCCGAAAGACCTCGAGAAGGTCATCTACTTCGCCGCCTACATGGTCATCTCGGTCGACGAGGACGGGCGTCACAACGACCTCCCCGGCCTCGAGAACGAGGTGAACCTCGAGATCAAGCAGCTCGAGCAGCAGCGCGACTCGCAGATCGCCACGCGCCTGCAGACGCTCGAGACCGACCTGGCCGCGCTGGAGGACGAGGGCGCCAAGAGCGACCAGAAGCGCAAGGTCAAAGACGGCGCCGAGAAAGAGATGGGTCAGATCCGCAAGTCGTTCGACGAGCAGATCTCGCAGCTGCAGCGGGTCTGGGAAGACTTCCGCACCCTCAAGGTCGGCGACCTGAAGCCCGAAGACTCCGTGTTCCACGAGCTGCAGGACCGCTACGGCCTGTACTTCGAGGCCTACATGGGCGCCGAGAGCATCCAGAAGCGCCTCGAGGCCTTCGACCTGGCCGCCGAGAGCGAGCTGCTCCACGAGCAGATCGCCACCGGCAAGGGCCAGAAGAAGATCCGTGCGATCAAGCGCCTGCGGGTCGTCAACTCCTTCCTGCAGACCGGCAACTCGCCGGCCGCGATGGTGCTCGACGTGGTGCCGGTGATCCCGCCGGAGCTGCGCCCCATGGTCCAGCTCGACGGTGGCCGCTTCGCCACCTCCGACCTGAACGACCTGTACCGCCGTGTGATCAACCGCAACAACCGTCTGCGCCGTCTGCTCGACCTCGGGGCTCCCGAGATCATCGTCAACAACGAGAAGCGGATGCTGCAGGAGGCCGTCGACGCCCTGTTCGACAACGGACGCCGTGGTCGCCCCGTCACGGGCACCGGCAACCGCGCGCTCAAGTCGCTGAGCGACATGCTCAAGGGCAAGCAGGGCCGGTTCCGCCAGAACCTGCTCGGCAAGCGCGTCGACTACTCCGGTCGTTCGGTCATCATCGTCGGACCTCAGCTCAAGCTGCACCAGTGCGGTCTGCCCAAGCAGATGGCGCTCGAGCTGTTCAAGCCGTTCGTGATCAAGCGCCTCATCGACCTGAGCCACGCGCAGAACATCAAGAGCGCCAAGCGCATGGTCGAGCGTTCGCGTCCGCAGGTGTGGGACGTGCTCGAAGAGATCATCCGCGAGCGCCCGGTTCTGCTGAACCGCGCGCCCACGCTGCACCGCCTCGGTATCCAGGCCTTCGAGCCTCAGCTCGTCGAGGGCAAGGCCATCCAGCTGCACCCGCTCGTCTGCGCCGCGTTCAACGCCGACTTCGACGGCGACCAAATGGCCGTGCACCTGCCGCTGTCGGTCGAGGCGCAGGCCGAGGCCCGCATCCTGATGCTCGCGAGCAACAACATCCTGAAGCCGTCGGACGGCCGCCCGGTGACCCTGCCCACCCAGGACATGATCATCGGTCTGCATCACCTGACGACCATCAAGGAGGGTGCCGTCGGCGAGGGCCGCGCGTTCTCGTCGATCGCCGAGGCGATCCTCGCGAAGGATCAGGGCACGCTCGACCTCAACGCGGTCGTGCGCATCCGGCTCGAGAACGTCTACTTCGGCGAGGATGTCGCGCCCGAAGGCTATGTGCAGGGTTCGACCACGCTGGTCACGACCTCGCTCGGCCGCGCGATCTTCAACGAGACGCTCCCGGTGGACTACCCGTACGTCGAGGCGGTCGCCGACAAGGGCAAGATGAGCTCGATCGTCAACGACCTCGCCGAGCGCTACCCCAAGGTGGAGGTCGCCGCGGCGCTCGACCGGATCAAGGACGCCGGCTTCTACTGGGCCACGCGCTCCGGTGTCACGGTCGCGCTCAGCGACATCCTGACGCCGAAGGACAAGCCCGAGATCGTGGCCAAGCACGAGAAGCGCGCCGCCAAGGTCCAGGGCGAGTTCGACAAGGGTCTGATCGACGACGCCTCGCGCCGTCGTGAGCTCATCGACATCTGGACGGAGGCCACCAACGAGGTCGCCGCCTCGATGCAGGCGAACTTCCCGAAGGACAACAACATCTATCGGATGGTGTCGTCCGGCGCTCGAGGCAACTGGCTGCAGGTGCGCAACATCGCCGGCATCCGGGGCCTGGTGTCGAACCCGAAGGGTGAGACCATCCCGCGCCCGATCATCTCCTCGTACCGCGAGGGCCTGTCGGTGGCCGAGTACTTCATCGCCACCCACGGCGCGCGCAAGGGTCTTGCCGACACGGCGCTCCGCACCGCGGACTCCGGGTACCTCACGCGTCGTCTCGTCGACGTCTCGCAGGATGTCATCATCCGCGAAGACGACTGCGGCACGACGAAGGGGCTCGAGCTGCGGATCGCGGCCAAGCTGGCAGACGGCACGCTGGTTCGCGACGAGAACGTCGAGAACTCGGTCTACGCCCGCAGCCTGGCCGAAGACGCGGTCGACGCCAAGGGCAAGGTCGTGGCCGAGGCCGGCAGCGATGTCGGCGACGTGCTGATCGACAAGCTGATCACCGCGGGTGTCGAGACCGTCAAGGTCCGCTCGGTGCTGACCTGCGAGTCGGCGGTCGGCGTCTGCGCCGCCTGCTACGGACGGTCGCTCGCGACCGGCAAGCTCGTGGACATCGGCGAGGCCGTCGGCATCATCGCGGCTCAGTCGATCGGCGAGCCCGGAACGCAGCTCACCATGCGCACCTTCCACTTCGGTGGTTCGGCATCGGCCGACGACATCACGCAGGGTCTTCCCCGCGTGACGGAGCTCTTCGAGGCCCGCACCCCGAAGGGCGCGAGCCCGATCGCCGAGGCGGCAGGGCGCGTCACCATCGAAGACACCGACCGGTCGCGTCGCGTCGTGCTCACGCCCGACAACGGCGACGAGCCGCACGTGTACCCGGTGCTCAAGCGCGCCACCCTCCTCATCGAGGACGGCCAGCACGTCGAGCTCGGTCAGCAGTTCGTGGTCGGCAACCTCGACCCGAAGGAGGTGCTGCGCGTGCAGGGCGTCCGCGCCGTGCAGCTGCACCTCGTCGACGGGGTGCAGGGCGTCTACCGCAGCCAGGGTGTTCCGATCCACGACAAGCACATCGAGGTCATCGTGCGGCAGATGCTGCGCAAGGTGACCGTGGTGGAGCACGGCGACACCGACCTGCTGCCCGGCGAGCTGGTCGACCGGTCGAAGTACAACGAGATCAACCGGGCCACGCTCACCGAGGGCAAGAAGACCGCCTCGGCCCGCCAGGAGGTCATGGGCATCACCAAGGCCTCGCTCGCCACCGAGTCGTGGTTGTCGGCCGCGTCCTTCCAAGAGACGACCCGCGTGCTCACGCAGGCCGCCATGGAGGGCAAGTCCGACCCGCTCGTCGGACTCAAGGAGAACGTCATCATCGGCCAGCTCATCCCGGCCGGGACCGGTCTCAGCAAGTACCGCAACGTGACCGTCGAGGCCACCGAGGAGGCGAAGGCGGAGCGCTACCCGAACCGCATCTTCACCGACGACTCGGTGTTCAGCGAGTCCGATCTGAGCTTCGTCGACTTCGACAGCTTCAGCTCGGACGACTTCACGCCCGGCACCTACAACTGACGCGCGCGAGGGGGCTGAGAGCCCCCTCGCCGCGGCAGGCGCTGCGCTGAGGAGGCTGCAGGCCCTAGCGAAGCGTCGAGGGGCCGCTCCTTCCGGGCGGCGTCACGACACTGCACCACGCAAGGCCCCCACCGGTTCGCCCGGGCGGGGGCCTTCGTGGTTCTGCAGCATGGCAAGCGGCTGTGAACATGCCCAGTCGCGGGCCAGGGGTGCTTCGCTAGGCTGACAGCCACCATCGAAGGAGCTGCAATGAGCGACGAGACCCTCGCCCCGAAGTCCCGTAATGCCGCGGAGACGGGGGCCCCCGACACGTCCGTCGAGACGGCTGCTCCTGCGGATGCCGCGACCGCTGCTCCGGGTCGCAGCCCCCAGAGCGCGCACGCCGAGCCCGCGACCGTTCCCGCCGCGGCGACCGGCGAGGTCGCTCCCGCTCCCGCGACCGGCGGGGTCGCTCCTGCAGAATCTCCCGTTGCCGGGCAGCAGGTCGTCTACGTGCAGGCGCCTCTTCCGCCTCGAGTTCGAGGCAACCGCGTCGTCGGGGTGCTGCTGGCCCTGGTCGGCACGGTCGTCTTCGCGGTGGTCTACGCCGGCGCAGCGTCGATTCCCCTTGCCATTCGATTCAGCGGTGCCGGCTTCAACCCGGCGTTCTCGGCGTTCGTGCAGAACGCGATCTTCTGGATTCCGATCATGATGTTCGCCCTCGGGTTCATCGTTCTGACCGTGATCCTCAACCGGGCAGGCTGGTGGGCGCACGTCCTCGGCAGTGTTCTCGTCGCCCTGTTCGTCTACTTCGCGTCCATCGGCTTGCTCCTGCTCGTCGGCAACGTGGTCAGCATGACTCCGGCCCAGGCGAACTCGGCGTTCGGGGCCCTGGCGACCAACCCGCTGATGATCGCCGCCGCCCTGGTGGCCCGCGAGGTGTCGATCTGGATCGGTCTCGGCATCGCGGCCCGAGGCCGCCGTGTCCGGGCGCGCAACGTCGAGACCCGCGCCGCCTGGGATCGCGAGCAGGAAGAGAAGCGGGCGGAGTACGAGCGGACCGGAGCCGCGCCGGCCGCCTGACCCGAGCCCCCCGCGCGCTACCCCCGATTGCGGGGCTGCCTGCACCTGCCGATCCCACCTAATCTGGCAGTCTCAGGGTGCGCATATCCGCGGCGACGCCCGAGACCGTGCTGAGAACCGGGGGGAACTCAGCGCGTCCGCCGACACCGAGGGGGGTGCCCGTGGCCTCCCTGTCTGAGATCCTGATCATTCGCGGCCTCATGCCCATCACGAGCATGGACCAGGTCACCGGCGATCCCGCGCGAGACGACGCGCACGTCAACGAGCTGGTCGAGAGCGGCGTCGTCAGCGAGAGCCAGGTCGCCTCGGCCCGCGCCGCGCAGCTCGGGCTGCCGTTCGTGGATCTCACCGACTACCCGATCGACCAGTCCGCGGTCTCGCTGGTCCCGGTGGCACTGCTGCGCCGCCACGAGGTGCTCCCCATCGGGCGCGACGGCGACCGGCTGCTGCTCGCCATGGCCGACCCGCGCGACGTGCTCGCGCTCGACGACATCCGGGCCGCCGTGAAGATGCAGGCGCGTCCTGTGGTCGCCGAACGCGGCGACCTGATGGCCGCCCTCGACCGATTCGTCCGGTCCGACAGCGAGCTCAGCGAACTGACCGTCGCGATGGTCGAGGAGAACACCTCGAGCGACCTGGTCCCTGTCGCCGACCAGACCGAAGACGACGCGCCTATCGTGCGCTTCGTCAACCTGCTGATCAGCCAGGCCATCCAGGACCACGCTTCGGACATTCACATCGAGCCGGGCGAGCGCCAGCTCGACGTGCGGTACCGCATCGACGGCGTGCTGCACGAGATGCAGAGCGCACCGAAGAGCATCCAGAACGGCGTCATCTCGCGCCTCAAGATCATGAGCGACATCGACATCGCCGAGCGCCGCAAGCCGCAGGACGGCCGCATGTCGGTCGTGCACGGCGGCAACCGCATCGACCTCCGCGTCGCGACGCTTCCGACGGTGCACGGCGAGAAGGTCGTCATGCGAATCCTCGACAACACGTCGTCGGCTCGCAATATCAGCGACCTGCACATGCTCGACCACAACCTCAAGATGTTCGAGGCGTCGTACCGGAAGCCGCACGGCATGATCTTGGTGACCGGTCCGACCGGTTCGGGAAAGTCGACCACGCTGTACACGACCCTGCACGCGGTCGCCAAGCGCGAGATCAACGTCATCACGGTCGAAGACCCGGTGGAGACCAGGATGCCGGGCATCAACCAGGTGCAGGTCAACCCGAAGGCGGGGCTCACCTTCGCCAGCGCCCTGCGGTCCATTCTGCGATCCGATCCCGATGTCGTGCTGATCGGTGAGATCCGCGACCAGGAGACGGCGCAGATCGCGATCGAGGCCTCTCTGACCGGCCACCTCGTGCTCTCGACTCTCCACACCAACTCGGCGCCCGCGGCCATCACCCGCCTCACCGAGATGGACATCGAGCCGTTCCTCGTGGGTTCGTCGCTCGACTCGGTGGTCGCCCAGCGTCTCGCGCGGCGCCTGTGCGACCGCTGCAAAGAGGGCTACCAGCACGACGGCAACGACCTCGTGCGCCTCGGCTTCCCGATGGCTCCGGACGGCGGCATCCCGCTGCTGTTCCGGCCGGTCGGGTGCGTCGCCTGCAGCAACACCGGATACCGCGGCCGCATCGCTCTGCACGAGGTGATGGTCGTCAACGAAGAGATCGAGCGTCTCGCGGTCGCCCGCGCGTCGAACGCGGAACTCACGCGTGCCGCGATCTCGGCCGGCATGCTCACTCTGCGGCAGGACGGATGGGCGAAGGTCGCCCTGGGCTACACCTCGATCGAAGAGGTCCTGCGCGTCGTCGCATGACGGGCGGACCAACGGACAGAAAGCACCAGGGGGAACAATGAGCGCCAACAAGCCGGTCTGGGAGATCCCCATCTCCGCCGACGACAACCTCGCGAACCTGGCTGCGGCCGCCGCCGCAGGAGCGACCGCAATGCAGCCGCCTGCGCCGCCCGCGGCGCCCGCGGCACCGGCATACGAGCTTCCGGTCGAGGTGGCCGTTCCCGCCTACGAGTTGCCGGTCGAAGCCGCCGGCGCTCCTGCTCCACGCGCCAGCCACCAGGCATGGCCGCCCCCGGGGCAGCCGCCGGTTCCGCCCGCCCAGGCCTCGGTTCCCGTCACCCCCGCACCGGCCGCGCCGGAGGTCGTCGCGGTGACCGCCGTCTCGCAACCGGCGCAAGCAGCGCCGATGCCGGTTTCGCCGCCCGCTCCGGCGCAGCCGCCGGCCGCGCCGGTGTTCCCGACCATCGACTCGGTGCCGCAGCCGGGCAGCGGCCCGGCCCCTTCGCCTGTCGCCGATGCGGTCGAGCTCGGCCCGCTCAGCCCCGACTATCAGAACGCCGATCCTGATGTCATCGCGGCCCTGCAGCAGGTGCTGTTCACGGGCGCGTCCGACCTTCACATCACGGCCAACGCCGCGCCCATGCTGCGCGTCGACGGTGGTCTGAGCCCGGTCGCCGGGGCCTCGATCTGGAATGCCGACAAGGTGCGAGCCGCGCTGCTCTCATTGCTGAGCCCGGACCAGCTCGTCCGCTTCGAGGAGCACCTCGAACTCGACCTCGCGTACACGCTGTCGGCCAGCGCCCGGTTCCGCGTGAACATGTACCAGCAGCGCGGCGCGATCGGTGCGGCCTTCCGTCTCATCCCGACCACGATCAAGACGCTCGAGCAGCTCGGAGTGCCCGAGTCGGTCGGCCGCTTCGCCACGCTGCCTCGCGGCTTGGTGCTCGTAACCGGGCCGACCGGTTCCGGCAAGTCGACGACGCTCGCCGCGCTCATCGACCTGGTCAACCGCACCCGGGCTGACCACATCGTGACGGTCGAGGACCCGATCGAGTTCATGCACGGCAACAAGCGGTCGCTGGTGAACCAGCGCGAGGTCGGCCACGACACGCACAGCTTCGGTGCGGCGCTCAAGCACGTGCTGCGCCAAGACCCCGACGTCATCCTGGTCGGCGAAATGCGAGACCTCGAGACGATCTCAGTCGCGCTCACCGCGGCTGAGACCGGCCACCTGGTGTTCGCCACGTTGCACACGCAGTCGGCGGCATCCACCATCGACCGTGTCATCGACGTCTACCCGCCGCATCAGCAGGACCAGGTGCGCACCCAGCTCAGCGCGACCCTGCAGGGGGTTGTGAGTCAGACCCTGGTCAAGAAGGCGCAGGGCAATGGCCGCGTCGTCGCCACCGAGGTGCTGGTGACAACACCAGCCATCTCGAACCTGGTGCGCGAGGGCAAGAGCTACCAGATCACCTCGGCGATGCAGGCCGGCCGCGAGCTCGGCATGCACACCATGGATCAGCATCTGGCCGAACTGGTCGATGAGGGCAAGATCACGCGCGATGCCGCGTTCGAGAAGGCGCACGATCCCGAGACCCTCACGCGCCTGATCCAGCGCTCGGCGCCGGTGCAGCAGGCCATCACGTTCAATGACGAGGCCATGTACGCCTCCGCAGAGAAGGGACGCCGCTGATGTCGATGGCGGTCAAGAGCTGGAACTACACCAGCCGCAACAAGTCCGGCAAGGTCGTCAAGGGCAAGCTCGAGGCGCCGAGCGAGTCCGCCGTGCTCGGCAAGCTGCAGAGCATGGGCCTGTCGCCGCTCACCGTCGAAGAGGGGCGGGCGGCCAGCGGACTGAACATGGAGATCAGCCTGTCGGGCTTCGAGAAGGGCGTCGACCTCAAATCGCTCGCGATCTCGAGCCGCCAGTTGGCGACCATGATCAGCGCAGGCCTGCCGCTTCTGAAAGCACTGCACATCCTGTCGGAGCAGACCGACAACAAGAAGCTCAAGACCATCCTCGGCCAGGTGGCGAGCGACGTCGAGATCGGCGGATCGTTCTCCGATTCTCTGGCCAAGCATCCGATCGACTTCCCGCCGCTCATGATCAGCATGATCCGAGCCGGTGAGACCGGCGGCTTCCTCGAGGGGGCGCTCGACGCGCTCGCCGTGAACTTCGAGAAGGATGCCAAGCTCCGCTCGACGATCAAGTCGGCGATGACCTATCCGGTCATGGTGCTCTGCCTGTCGCTGGTGGCGGTGATCGTGATGCTGACCTTCATCGTCCCGATCTTCAAGACCATGTTCGAGGGGCTGGGGAGTTCGCTGCCTGCCCCGACGCAGATCCTCGTGAACATCTCGCAGAACATGTTCTGGATCGCGCCGACCCTGATCGTGCTGTTCGTCGTCGGCTTCGTCTGGTGGCGCCGCAACAAGAACACCGAAGCGGTGCGCCGGGTGGTCGACCCGCTCAAGCTCCGGGCCCCGGTCTTCGGCAAGCTGGCGCAGAAGATCGCGGTCGCGCGGTTCACGCGCAACTTCGCCAACATGATCGGCGCGGGCGTCCCCATCTTGCAGGCCCTCAGCGTCATCGGAGCCACTTCGGGCAACTACGTGATCGAGCAGGCCACCAAGCGGGTCGCCGAGTCGGTGCGCAACGGCCAGTCGCTGTCGAAGCCGCTGGCCGAGGAGCCGGTGTTCCCCCCCATGGTGGTGCAGATGATGGCCGTCGGTGAGGACGCCGGCTCGCTCGAGATCATGCTCACCAAGATCGCCGACTTCTACGACGACGAGGTGCAGGCCATGACCGAGGCGCTCACCTCGCTCATCGAGCCGTTGCTGATCGCCTTCCTGGGCGTTGTCATCGGCGGCATGGTCGTCGCCCTCTACATGCCGATCTTCAGCATCGCCACGGCGGTCAACGGCGCCCACTAGCGACCGAGCCAGTAACAGGGGGCGTCCAGGCGGCGCCTCTTGAAGTGCTGCCCGAAAACAGGTGATGTCCCCCTTTTGGTCCACCCCCGCATTGGGGTCCTGATCGGGGGTTTTACCCCCCGGACGCGGGATTCACGGCTGAGGTTTACACACCATAGCGTGAGGACTGTCGGGTCACCGCCGTAGGGGGGGACGGCTCGATTCCCATTCACATGACAAGAACGGAATCAATCAAATGATCACCCGCATCTCGAAGGCACTCGCGGCTCGCCGCGAGGCTCTGGCCGAGGGCGAGAAGGGCTTCACGCTCATCGAGCTCCTCGTCGTCGTCATCATCATCGGCATCCTGGCCGCGATCGCCATCCCGGTCTACATCGGGGTTCAGAACAACGCGAAGGACTCCGCCACCAAGTCGGACATCGAGAACGCGAAGACCGCGGTCGTCGCGTACTACACCGCCAACGGGTCCTACCCGACCGGCCTCGGCAGCCTGAGCGCCGAGGGCTACCCCGGGCCGAGCGTCGGCGACACGCTGTCCTACACCGCGCCGGCCGCCACGAGCACCACGTTCTGCATCGCGGGCGCCAGCCCGACGCAAAATGTGTTCCACGCGACCGACTCCAGCGGCGTCACGAGCGGCGGCTGCTAGTTCCGCAGTGACACCGGACTGCCGGGGTCGAGCCACTCGACCCCGGCAGTCCACACAGTCGTTTCAATCCGTGGGGGGACGGATCACATCATGCTGAAGATCGCGCGGCGCCTGTCTGCTGCACGCACCGACCGAGAGACGGACGCCGGCTTCTCGATCATCGAGGTGCTCGTCGCCGCCCTGATCTTCATGCTGCTCTCGGTCGGCATCGCGCAGGCCACCGTGACCTCCATCCGACTCTCGGGCGACCAGAAGCACCGCGTCACCGCCCTGAGCCTCGCGGCCAGCGAGATCGACAGGGTGCGCGCCTTGGCCGATCCCTTCAACGTTCTGTCGGACACCTCGACGGTGACCATCGACGGCATCACCTACACGGTGACGCGCGCCGCGCAATGGGTCTCGGGCACCGGAACAGACATCCCGTGCGGGGGCGCCGGCACCGCCAACCTGCAGGTCAAGCGCGTCAACGTCAGCGTGACCTGGGCGGGTCAGTTGGCGGCCACGAACTCGGTGAACTCGGACACCGTGCTCGCGCCGGTCGGCCGCATCAACGATCCGACCCAGGGCACCATCATCGTTTCGGCGACGCGCGCCGACGGGTCAGGAGCCTCCGGAGTGACGCCGACCGTGACGCCGGTCTCGGGCGGAGCAACCGCCCTCACCACTGCTCCGCCCGCTACCGACAGCGACGGCTGCAGCTATGCACTGCGGGTCACTCCCGGCGTCTACAGCGTCTCGCTCTCGAAGTCGGGCTACGTCGACATCAATCAGCAAGCGACCCCGACCCTCAGCGTCACCGTCGTCGCCGGTGCGACCACCTCCGCTCCGTTCGCCTACGACCAGGCGGCGAGGTTCGCGATGACCTACGCACCGGGGGCCCCGTCGGGGACCAGGTTCGCGTCGAATGGAGAGATCTCATTCGTCAACACCTACGGAACATCCGTGTCGGGAACCCCGACCATCGCGTCGTTGTATCCATGGGCCGTCGGATATGTCCCGATCGCCGGGCACTACATCGCGCCGACCCAGCTCTCAGAGGGCTGCCGCTCGGTCGATCCGTCGGAGTGGGCGGCCGGCACCATCGGCGGAGGCGGTCCGGCGCTGGCCGCGGGCGACCACGGTGCACCCGTAGCGGCCGGTCCCGGCGGGAGCGCGGCGATGACGGTCAAGATGGGCCTCCTGTCGGTGCGTTCCAGCAGAAATGGAACCCTCATCGTGTCGAGTGCGACCCCGATCCCGGGCTGGGGTGATCCGGGGTGCGGCACCGCGATGTCGTACAACTTCGGCAGCGTGAGCCGGAACACCGACGTCACCATCGCTCTCCCGTTCGGCACCTGGACGGTGTCGGTAGGAAGCGGCTCGCTCAATCTGACCCCGCTCAACAACGTGACTCCCGGCCTGGTGTCGGGCAACACGGTGATGCTCGACCCGAGGCCTGCCGCATGATCACCCGGATCCGCAGACGGCTTGAAGCCGTACGAGGCGATGAGGGCGTGAGCCTGATCGAGCTGATGGTCGCGGCGTTCTTGAGCACGCTGATCATGGCAGCGATCTGTGGCATGTTCGTCGTGGTGGCGCAGCAGACGGTCGCCAGCCAGGGCACCCGGCTGAGCACCGCCGACGCGAGCAACATCGTCAACGTGGTCTCGACGACCATCAGGGCGTCGATCAACAATGCCGTGCAGGGCTCGGACACTCCCGACCCCGCGATCGTCTCGGGCACCTCCAGCTCGGTCGTCGTCATCAGTTACACCGATGCCGGCCCCAGCTTCGAGACGCCCCTGCAGATCCGCTACCAGATCGTCGGCGGCCGCATGACCGAAGACCGCTGGCGGCCCACCATCGTGCAGGGCTACGCGGTCTTCCCCGACGTCACCACGGCGCCCTCCCAGACCCGAACGCTCGGAAACGTCGTGGTGAACACGGCGCTCGAACCCCTCTTCCGGTACTACAACGCCGCCGGCACCGAGCTGATCCCCGGCGCGACCGGGCTCTCTCTCGCACAGCGGCAGACCGTCGTATCCGTGAAGTTCGACGTCAAGGTGATCGCCAACACCTCCCATCAGGTGGTCGAAGTGCAGAACACGGTCGGGATGCCGAACATGGCCCTCTCACAGAACGGCAACTGACCGTGATCCGACACATTGCGAACCGACTGCGCCGTTCGGACGACTCCGGGTACGTGCTCGCCGTGGTGATCGGGCTCGGGCTCGTCATGCTGCTCATGGTGGCGACGACCCTCACCATGACCACGAGCGGCGAGCAGAAGTCCAACACCGACACGGACTGGAACGCGTCGCTCGCCGCGGCGTACGCCGGGGTCGAGGACTACAAGAGCCGCATCGAGAACGACTCGAGCTACGCGCGCTTCGGCAACCCGAGCGACCCGTACACCGCGTCGAGCACGGGCATCTCCCTGCCGACCGGGTCGAGCGCGAACCCCGCATTCAACATCAGCTCCTCCGAGCCCTGGGCGGTTGTTCCCGGCTCGGGCGGAAAGGCCAGCTTCCGCTACGAGATCGACAACTCGAAATACGGCTCCACCGGCGTCATCCGGCTGCGTTCGACCGGCAAGGTCGGCAACCAGACCCGTTCCGTCATCGCGGATCTGAAGCAGAACGGCTTCAACGACTACGTCTACTACACGAACTTCGAGGTGCAGGACCCGACGATCAGCGGCGAATCCTCGAGCTGCGGCAACTACTACTGGATCCGCCCCTCGAGCTGCACACAGATTCAGTTCGCATCCGGCGACATCCTGCGGGGCAAGGTGCACTCCAACGACCGCCTCCTGGTGTGCGGTTCCGATTTCAAGGGCGCCGTGACCACGGCGAGCCAGACCACGCCGCTGTATGCGGTCAACGGCGGCTGCAGCGACGCCACCTGGGAGGCCGGCCCGCCGGTCAAGACCCAGACGATCGACATGCCGCCGACCAACCAGACGATGCCCCTGGAGACGCGCAACGACCTGCCTTCCCAGGTGCCGCATCCCGGATGCATGTACACCGGTCCGACGAGCATCAAGCTGAACAGCGACGGCACGATCACCGTCATCTCGCCCTGGACGAAGTACACCAACATCTCGGCGACGCCCGGGGGCAGCACCAATCCCGCGGCGTGCGGAGCGCCCGGAACCGCTGCGGGCCACCTCGGCAGCACGGGAGGCGCGACCTTCGCCGCCCCCACCGACAACCTGATCTTCGTCCAGACCGTGCCGAACACGACCTCCGACCCGAACTACTGGGCGAGCACCGCCAAGCCCACGGGCTTCACCTGCACGACCGGCACCATCAACGGTCGCAGCAACGAAGGCTTCAGCTTCGGCAGCTTCGCCTACCCGACGGCCAACGAGGATCCCCCGCTCACGTCGACGGTCTCGGCCCCTGCGTATGGATGCCGCAACGGCGACGCTTACACCAGCGGCACCCTGAAGGGCCACCTCACCATCGCCTCGCAGAACTATATCTACGTCGTGGGCGACCTGCTCTACTCCAACAACCAGCAGGATCTGCTCGGCCTGGTGGCGCAGAACGCGGTCTGGGTCTGGGACCCGATGAAGAACATCAGCACCGGCTGGTACGGCACGAGCGGAACCGCGATTCTCGGGCAGAACCGGACGATCTACGCGGCGCTCCTGTCGGTCGCGCACACCTTCCAGGTGCAGAACTATCAGATCGGTGGAGCGCGCGGAACGCTGAAGGTGGTCGGCAGCATCGCCCAGAACTTCCGCGGAACGGTCGGTCAGGGGTCCAACGGCTTCCTGAAGGACTACGGCTACGACACCCGATTGACGTACACCTCGCCGCCGAAGTTCCTGATGCCGACGTCGACGACCTACAACACCACGCAGATCGCCGGCGTGCCTCGTGCATTCAACGCGGACGGGAGCCCCAGCTCGTGATCGCCGCAGCCGCCGTACTCGTGGCGCTCGTCGGAATCACCGGCCTGGCCATCGGGTCGTTCCTCAACGTGGTCGTGTACCGGGTTCCGGCCGGCATGTCGGTCGTGCACCCGCGCTCGGCGTGCCCGAACTGCGGGCACGAGATCACGGCGCGCGACAACATCCCGGTGGTCTCGTGGCTGCTGCTCGGCGGCAAGTGCCGCGACTGCGCCGAGCCGATCTCGAAGCGGTATCCCCTGGTCGAGCTGGCCGGCGCCGCCGCCTTCGTCGTGGTCGGCATCTGGGCGGTTCCGCCGATCGCGGCCGCCACCGACGCCCTCTCGGTCATCGCGGCCGTGCTGCGACTGCTCGCATTCCTCTATCTCGCCGCGATCACCGTGGCGCTCGCGATCATCGACATCGAGACGCACCGGCTGCCCAACGTGATCGTGCTTCCCGGCTACGCCGTCGGCGTCGCACTGCTCGGCGCCGCAGCCCTGCTGCAGGGCGACCTGGTCGGGCTCGGGCGCATGGCGGCGGGAGCCGGCATCCTCTTCGCTTTCTACTTCGTGCTGGCGATGATCTCGCCGCGCGGCATGGGCATGGGCGACGTGAAGCTCGCCGGCGTGCTCGGACTCTTCCTCGGCTCATTGGGCTGGGGTCAGCTGGCAGTGGGGGCGGGCGCGGCTTTCGTGCTCGGCGGACTGTTCAGCATCATCCTGCTCATCACCAGGCGTGCGGGGCGCACGAGCGGAATTCCGTTCGGGCCCTGGATGCTGCTCGGTGCATGGGTGGGAATATTCGCGGGTTCGGCGATCGCGGGGGGCTACCTCTCGATCGTCGGTCTGCTCTGAGTGGGGGAGAAGAAAGGCATGGCTAGATCAGTTGTCGGGCTCGATATCGGGCATGGCGTGCTGCGCGCGGCGGAGGTGGCCAATCCGGCCAAGCCCCGTCCCACGCTGCTGCGCTATCACGAGATGTCGGTGCCCATCGAGGCAGTCAATCGCGGCGAGGTCACCGACCCCGCTCTGGTCGCGCAGGCCCTGAAGGTCATGTGGTCGCGCGCCAAGTTCAGCACCAAGGATGTCGTGCTCGGCATGGGCAACCAGCGGGTGCTCTCGCGCGACTACAGCGTCCGCGACCAGCCGCTCAACCGCATCCGCGAGTCGTTGCCCTTCCAGGTGCAGGATCTGCTCCCCGTTCCGGTGGCGGATGCTCTGCTCGACTTCTATCCGATCTCGCGCGAGATGACCGACCAGGGTCCGATGATCAACGGTCTGCTCGTCGCGGCGATCAAGGAGGCCGTGCTCGGCAACGTCGAGGCGGTCGAAGCCGCTGGGCTGCATGTGGCGGAGGTCGACCTGATCCCGTTCGCGCTGACCCGGTTGCTCCTCAGTTCGTCGAGCTCGACCGGAGTCACCGCTCTTGTCGACATCGGCGCCTCGACCACCAACGTGGTCATGGCCGTCGGCGGCGTTCCGCACTTCGTGCGCGTGCTGCCGTCGGGCAGCCGCGAGATCAGCGACGCGATCGTGGCCAAGCACGGCATCGCCTTCGACGATGCCGAGCGCATCAAGCGTCAGTACGGTGTCGCGCCCCACGTCGTCACGCCCGAGCAGCGCCCCGTGATCGACACGATCCACGGCGCGACGAGCGAACTGCTCGGCGGGGTGCGCAACACGATCAGCTACTTCGTCAACAGCCGTCCCGGCCTGCCGGTGACTCAGCTCGTGATGAGCGGTGGAGGCGCCGACATGCCGGGCATTCGCGAGGCCTTCGCCGAACTCACGCGGCTGCCGGTCGCCGAGGCCGACCCGTTCAGCCGCGTCACGGTCGCCAAATCCATCGCGACGGATGGCCTGCGGGCCGCCCGCAGCAAAGCGCCGGTTGCGATCGGCCTGGCCGTGGGGAGCGTCGCATGAGCCTCGCATTCTTGAACAAGCCGATCGGCGGATCCAAGAAGGATGCCGCCGGCGAGCCCGAGAAGCCGGTCAAGGGGCGGGCCCCCGGCCCGGTCCGGGGGGGCGCCGCCTCCAACATCTCGGTGGGCGGCTCGCCGCGCGCCGACCTCATGCCGCCCGAGATCCGCCTCAAGCGGTCCCAGCTGCGAACGCGGCGCTCGCTCCGCCTCGCCCTCTTCGGGGTCTTCCTGCTGGTCATCGTTGCGTGCGGCGGCGCCTGGGCCTGGAGCGCGATCGCGCAGACCGCGCTCGCCTCGGCGCAGTCGCAGCAGCAGGCGCTGGTCGCGCAGCAGACCAAGTACTCCAAGGTGACGACCCTTCAGAACGCGATCACGCTGATCCAGGCGGGCCAGGTCATCGGAGACGCGACAGAGATTGATTGGCAGGACTACTTGACCAAGCTGCAGGCGACCCTGCCCGCGGGAGTCTCGTTGTCGACGGTGAGCATCGGAACAGCCGACCCGATGACTGCGTACGCGCAGTCGACCACCCCGCTCGAGGGGGACCGGATCGCGACCCTCACGTTCACCGCGACCAGCCCGTCACTGCCTTCGATCCCGGTCTGGCTCGACGGGCTGAAGACGCTGCCGGGATTCGTCGACGCGACACCCGGCCAGGTCAGCCTCTCCAGCGGGGTCTATTCGGCGGACGTCACGATGCACATCGGAACCGATGCCTTCGCGCACCGCTTCGACCCGAAGAAGAAGGACGCCTCAACGGGATCGTCCGACACGTCGACCGGCGGGGGGAACTGATATGCAGTCGCACCGGATTCTGAGCGCGCTGACCATCTTCTTCATGGTGGTTCTCGTCGCAGCTGGATGGCTCCTGGTCGCTCAGCCGCAACTGGCCGCAGCGAACACAGCCAACACGACCCTCGCGGGAGTCCAGTCGCAGATCACGGCGACGCAGGCGACCATCACCCGCCTGATCGGCGAGCAGAAGAAGATTCCTGCTCTGACCAAGGAGCTGGCGGCCCTTCGCCTGTCCATCCCGGCGGCAGCCGAGAGCTCGGCGTACATCAACGGGCTCGACGCGCTGGCGGCCGAGTCCGGCGTGACGATCACCGAACTGACGTTGTCAGACCCGATGGTCTATTCCTCGCCGGTGCCCGCCGCGCCCGCTCCTTCGGCAGCGGGAGCGACTCCCAGCCCGACGCCGTCGCCGGCGCCGACCACGGCGCCCGTGAAGACGGGATGGACCCCGCCGTCGGATCCGCGGATCACCGGTGCGAACTTCATCGCGATTCCGGTCTCGGTGCAGACGTCCGGCGATTGGACAAGCACTCTCAGCTTCTTCAAGGGGCTGCAGAGCGGACAACGGCTGTTCCTGGTCACCGGCATCTCCACCGAGTTGGACACGTCCGGCGTGCTGAAGGCGACCGCCAAGGGCTACATCTACGTCCTGCTCGATCCGGCGTCCGCCAAGATCGACACCTCCGAGGCCGAATCTGCCCTCCAACCCACTCCCACCCCGACGCCGACGCCCACCATGTCGTCGTCCCCGAACCCGTCGGGCTCATCGACGCCCACTCCGACGACGAGCCCGACGCCTTAGTAGTAGCTCCGGCTACGACCGAGAGGGCCGACCGTCCGCGCACAGCGGAACGGTCGGCCCTCTCTCGCATTGCGGGAGGTTACGCCCGCGGGCTACACTTGACTACGTGTGTGCGCGTCACGCACGCTTCCCCTGCCTCGAAAAAGAGCCGGTCTGGCTGTGTCCATTCACAGAAGACGGGCGGGTTTTCGTGTGCGGGAAGGGCCGAACGGCCCCCACGGCATATCCGCCAGCAGTCCCGGAACGAATCCGGCCCGGGTGACGGATTGCGATGGAAGTCCATCAACCCGCTGTCACCGTGCAGCGACAACAAGGAGCACTTTTGCCCACCATTCAGCAGCTGGTCCGCAAGGGCCGCACGCCGAAGGTCGTCAAGACCAAGGCACCGGCCCTCAAGGCCAACCCGCAGCAGCGCGGCGTCTGCACCCGCGTCTACACGACCACCCCGAAGAAGCCGAACTCGGCTCTTCGCAAGGTCGCCCGCGTCAAGCTCAGCAACGGCACCGAGGTCACCGCCTACATCCCCGGCGAGGGCCACAACCTGCAGGAGCACTCGATGGTGCTCGTGCGCGGCGGTCGTGTGAAAGACCTTCCCGGCGTCCGCTACAAGATCATCCGCGGCGCCCTCGACACCCAGGCGGTCAAGAACCGCAAGCAGGCTCGCAGCCGCTACGGCGCGAAGATGGATAAGAAGTAATGCCTCGTAAAGGACCAGCTCCGAAGCGCCCCGTCGTCGCCGATCCGGTGTACGGCGCCCCGATCGTGAGCCAGCTCGTCAACAAGATCCTGGTGGATGGCAAGAAGGGCCTCGCCGAGCGCATCGTCTACGACGCGCTCTCGGGCGTCGGCACCAAGTCCGGTCAGGATGCAGTGGTCGTGCTCAAGAAGGCGCTCGACAACGTGCGCCCCACCCTCGAGGTCAAGAGCCGCCGCGTCGGTGGATCGACCTATCAGGTGCCCGTCGAGGTCAAGCCGCACCGCGCGAACACCCTCGCGCTGCGCTGGCTCACCAGCTACGCCAAGTCGCGTCGCGAGAAGACCATGACCGAGCGCCTGACCAACGAGATCCTGGATGCCTCGAACGGCTTGGGTGCCGCGGTCAAGCGCCGCGAAGACACTCACAAGATGGCGGAGTCGAACAAGGCTTTCGCGCATTACCGCTGGTAGTTCTCGCTGATCGAGCCCGTCGGGATCAGTTGGTCTCGACGGGCTCGACCACCGTTTCATACACAATCAACAGGAAGTAGATACCCGTGGCACAGGACGTGCTCACCGACCTCACCAAGGTCCGCAACTTCGGCATCATGGCCCACATCGATGCCGGCAAGACGACGACGACCGAGCGCATCTTGTTCTACACGGGCATCACGCACAAGATCGGCGAGGTGCACGACGGCGCCGCCACGATGGACTGGATGGCGCAGGAGCAGGAGCGCGGCATCACCATCACCTCGGCCGCCACGACGTGCTTCTGGAACAACACCCAGCTGAACATCATCGACACCCCCGGGCACGTCGACTTCACCGTCGAGGTGGAGCGCAACCTGCGCGTGCTCGACGGTGCCGTCGCCGTCTTCGACGGCAAGGAGGGCGTCGAGCCCCAGTCCGAGACGGTGTGGCGCCAGGCCGACAAGTACGACGTTCCGCGCATCTGCTTCGTCAACAAGATGGACAAGCTCGGCGCCGACTTCTACTACACGGTCGACACGATCATCAAGCGCCTCGGCGCCAAGCCGCTCGTCATGCAGCTGCCGATCGGGTCCGAGAGCTCGTTCGAGGGCGTGGTCGACCTGGTCGAGATGAACGCCAAGACCTGGCGCGGCGATGCCAAGGGTGATGTCGAGATGGGCGCCAAGTACGCCATCGAAGAGATCCCCGCCGACCTGCTCGAGAAGGCGCAGGAGTACCGTCACGTGCTCATCGAGACCGTCGCCGAGAGCGACGATGCGCTCCTGGAGCGCTACCTCGAGGGCGACACCGACTTCTCGGTCGCCGAGATCAAGGCCGCCGTGCGCAAGCTGACCATCGCCAGCGAGCTGTACCCGGTGTTCTGCGGCAGCGCGTTCAAGAACCGCGGTGTGCAGCCGATGCTCGACGCCGTCGTCGACTACCTCCCCTCGCCGATCGACATGCCGGCGATCGAGGGTCACGACGTGCGCGACGAAGAGAAGATCATCGAGCGGCACGCCGACGCCAACGAGCCGTTCTCGGCGCTCGCGTTCAAGATCATGACGCACCCGTTCTTCGGCCGACTGACCTACATCCGCGTCTACTCGGGCAAGCTCGAGTCGGGCGGTCAGGTCATCAACTCGACCAAGGGCAAGAAGGAGCGCATCGGAAAGATCTTCCAGATGCACGCCAACAAGGAGAACCCGGTCGACAGCGTCACCGCCGGCCACATCTACGCGGTCATCGGGCTGAAGGACACCACCACCGGTGACACCCTGTCCGACGCCAACGCGCAGGTCGTGCTCGAGTCGATGACGTTCCCGGCCCCGGTGATCGAGGTCGCGATCGAGCCCAAGACCAAGGCCGACCAGGAGAAGCTGGGTGTCGCCATCCAGAAGCTGGCAGAAGAAGACCCGACGTTCCGCACTGAGCAGAACCAGGAGACCGGCCAGACCATCATCAAGGGCATGGGCGAGCTCCACCTCGACATCCTCGTGGATCGCATGAAGCGCGAGTTCAACGTCGAGGCCAACGTCGGCAAGCCGCAGGTGGCGTACCGCGAGACGATCCGTCGCAAGGTCGAGAAGTACGACTACACCCACAAGAAGCAGACGGGTGGATCGGGGCAGTTCGCGAAGATCCAGATCACGATCGAGCCGCTTGAGGTGACCCCCGAGGTCAGCTACGAGTTCGTCAACGCCGTGACCGGTGGACGCGTGCCGCGCGAGTACATCCCCTCGGTCGACCACGGAATCGCCGACGCCATGCTGGTGGGCGTGCTCGCCGGCTACCCGACGGTGGGCGTCAAGGCCACCCTGGTCGATGGCGCCTCGCACGACGTCGACTCGTCCGAGATGGCGTTCAAGATCGCCGGCTCGATGGCCTACAAAGAGGCGGCCCGCCGGGCGGACCCTGTGCTGCTCGAGCCGCTGATGGCCGTCGAGGTGCGCACGCCCGAGGAGTACATGGGCGACGTCATCGGCGACCTGAACTCCCGCCGTGGGCAGATCCAGTCCATGGAGGATGCGACCGGCGTCAAGGTCGTGACGGCCAAGGTGCCGTTGTCAGAGATGTTCGGATACGTCGGAGACCTGCGCTCGAAGACCTCGGGTCGCGCCGTCTACTCGATGACATTCGACAGTTACGCGGAGGTCCCGAAGGCTGTCGCCGACGAGATCGTCCAGAAGAGCAAGGGCGACTAACAGCCCGACCCCCGGTGGTCGAGCCGCCTTTCCAGGTTGGCGAGCCTGGCGAGACCCCATCCCGTAAAGTAAGCAACGCAAAAATCTAGTCCTGAGGAGGACCAAGTGGCTAAGGCCAAGTTCGAGCGGACCAAGCCGCACGTGAACATCGGAACCATCGGTCACGTCGACCACGGCAAGACCACGCTCACCGCGGCGATCTCGAAGGTGCTCGCCGACAAGTACCCGTCGGCGGTCAACGTTCCCCGCGACTTTGCGTCGATCGACTCCGCACCGGAAGAGCGTCAGCGCGGCATCACCATCAACATCTCGCACGTCGAGTACGAGACGCCGAAGCGCCACTACGCGCACGTCGACGCCCCCGGCCACGCCGACTACATCAAGAACATGATCACCGGTGCCGCTCAGATGGACGGCGCGATCCTCGTGGTCGCGGCGACCGACGGCCCGATGGCGCAGACCCGCGAGCACGTGCTGCTCGCCAAGCAGGTCGGCGTGCCGTACCTGCTGGTCGCGCTCAACAAGTCCGACATGGTCGACGACGAAGAGATCCTGGAGCTCGTCGAGCTCGAGGTCCGCGAGCTGCTCAGCAGCCAGGGCTTCGACGGCGACAACGCGCCGGTGGTTCGCGTCTCGGGCCTGAAGGCCCTCGAGGGCGATGAGAAGTGGAGCCAGTCGGTTCTCGACCTCATGGACGCCATCGACGAGTCCGTTCCGGACCCGATCCGCGACAAGGACAAGCCGTTCCTGATGCCCATCGAAGACGTCTTCACGATCACCGGTCGTGGAACCGTCGTCACCGGCCGCGCCGAGCGCGGAACCCTCGCGATCAACTCCGAGGTCGAGATCGTCGGCATCCGCCCGACGCAGAAGACCACGGTCACCGGGATCGAGATGTTCCACAAGCAGCTCGACGAGGCGTGGGCCGGCGAGAACTGTGGCCTCCTGCTCCGCGGCACCAAGCGCGAAGATGTCGAGCGCGGCCAGGTCGTCGTGAAGCCGGGTTCGGTTACTCCGCACACGAACTTCGAGGGCACCGCGTACATCCTGTCCAAGGATGAGGGTGGGCGTCACAACCCGTTCTACGCGAACTACCGCCCGCAGTTCTACTTCCGCACCACCGACGTCACCGGCGTCATCACGCTGCCCGAGGGCACCGAGATGGTCATGCCCGGCGACACCACCGACATCACGGTCGAGCTGATCCAGCCGATCGCGATGGAGGAGGGCCTCGGCTTCGCCATCCGCGAGGGTGGCCGCACCGTGGGCGCCGGCAAGGTCACGAAGATCCTCAAGTAGTTCCGCTCGTCGAGCACGCAAGGGGTCGGGCCGTCAGGTCCGACCCCTTCGTCGTCCCCGGGGCGCGGCCCTGCTTCGTCGAGTCGGCGCTGCGGGATGCCGTCCTGCTGTGCCGAGAAGTCTCCCGTTCGCCGATCGGCGGGCTTAGGGTGGCGTTCGGCGGGACTGTCCCGCCGAGTGAAAGAAAGGTCGCCATGGGCATCGAAGATCTCGCAGGAGAGGCCGGCAAGTTCCTCGGCAGCAGTGAGGTGCAGGGCGCACTGAAGAGTTCGCAAGCCGAGGATGTCAGCGACGGCATCCTCGACAAGCTCGAAGAGGCGGTTGACGACGCGACCGGTCACAAGTTCGACGATCAGGTCAAGGCGGCGCGCGACGCAGCCGACGGGGCAGTCGGCGACAAGTAGCGGACGCGCAGGCCGCGCACGGGGTCGGGCCGCAAGGTCCGACCCCTTCTGCGTGGCGGGACTTCCGACCCGGATGCTGCCCTCGGCCAGGCCGTAACCTTGCGCTCCATGAGCACGCCGTCGCCCGGGCCGATCGTGACCCTGACGCTGAACCCGGCCCTGGACGTCAGTACCTCGGTGGATCGCGTCATGAGCAGGCACAAGCTGCGCTGCGAGGCGCCGCGAGTCGAGGCGGGCGGAGGCGGGGTCAATGTGGCGCGCACCATCACCGCTCTGGGTGGCGCCGCCGTCCCGGTGTACACGGTGGGTGGCCTGACGGGCGAGCGCTATCGTCTCTTGCTTCATCAGGAGGGCCTGCCGGGCGTTCCGATCTCGATCGGCGGGGAGACCCGCGAGAGCATCAGCGTGAACGATCGGGGCGCCGGCGAGCAGTACCGCTTCGTCTTCCCCGGTCCCACGATGACCGAAGAGGAGTGCCGCCGGTGTCTCGACGCCGTCGCCGGGCTGCTCTCGCCCGGGGCGTTCGTGGTGGCGAGCGGCAGCCTCCCTCCCGGGGTGCCCGCCGACTTCTATGCAGACGTCGTGCGCCTGGCCAAATCCCACGGCGCCCGCTGCGCCGTCGACGCCTCGGGCGCCGCGCTGGCCAGCGCCATGGCCGCCGGCGTGGATTTCGTCAAGCCGAGCCTGCGAGAGCTGTGCGACCTGGTCGGCCGCGAACTGGAGACCGCCCAGCAGCAGGATGCGGCTCTCGAGGAGCTCGTGGCAGACGGCCGGGTGGGTGCAGTCGCGCTGACACTCGGCGCGAACGGCGCCGCCCTCGCCACCCGGGACGGCGTGCTGCGCTTGCCGGCTTTCGACGTTGCCGAACGCAGTACCGTGGGCGCGGGTGACGCGTTCGTCGGTGCCTACCTGCTGCGCACCAGCCAGGGCCGGCCGGCCGCCGAGGCCGTGCGGGCCGGGCTCGCGGCCGGGGCAGGTGTCGTCTCGTCCATCGGGACGAGTGCCCCTCAGCGCGAGCTGGTCGAACGTCTCGAAGCCGGGGCGTGAGCCGAATCGCTCCTGGCGGTTCCTTCCCGTGGGCCGAGGGCACAGAATGGCTCATGCCGAGCGGAGGTGCCGTCCCGGCCAGAAGGGATGACCAGGGGACTCGACGACATCGTCGACAAGGCCAAAGACCTCGCGGGCGAGGCCGTCGACAAGGCCAAAGACCTCGCGGGCGAGGCGAAGGATGTCGCGGGCAGCGTGGCCGACCAGGCCCAGGACGTCGCGGGCGAGGTCAAGGATCGCGCGCACGACCTGGTGCACGGCCACGATGACGATGCGGCCGCTGCGCCGCCGTCGTCCGGCGGAACCGGCGCTTAGTCGACCGCCGACACCTCGAGCAGCACCGCCTGCCCCGGCCCTAGGAGGGGAAGGGGCAGGCCGGCATTGCTGAGCATCGAGCCGGGGAACTCGCCGGCGCCGGCGCCCCGCGTCCATGTCGGATCGCCGATGCCCTGACGGGCCGCGCGACCGAACGGCTCGGCCAGTTCGATGCGGTAGCTGCGCGCGGGGTCGAGCCCCGGCAGCGGGATCCGCTGCGCGCCGGCCTGCGGCGCCCCGTCCACCTGCACCCAGGCGAAGAGCGCGCGACGTCGGTCGGGTGAGACCACCCCGTGCAGCAGCGTGGCCTCGGGGAGGCCATCGGCCCGCACCGTCGTCCCGGTGGCGATCAGATCGCGGTGCGCGCGGTGGTAGTCGGCCCAGGTCCTCAGAGTGGCGAGCTCGGCCTCTGTGCAGGTGGTGATGTCCCACTCGATGCCGGGGTGGCCGAACAGCGCCGTGATCATCCGGAAGCTCAGATCGGTCTCGCGGCCGGTGGTGTGGGCGCGCTTCGGGCCGACGTGGCTGCCGACCAGCTCGGGCGGCAGGAGCAGACCCGTCCAGCGCTGGATGCTCTGGCGCGCCACCGGATCGTTGCTGTCCGAGGCCCAGACCCGTTGCACCCGATCGAGGATTCCGAGGTCGACGCGGCCGCCCCCGCTCGCGCACGACTCGATCTCGAGATTCGGGTGCCGAGCGCGCAGCTCGTCGAGGAGCGCGTAGAGCGCCAGGACCTGCGCGTGCCCGCCGGCACGGCCCGTGCGCCGGTCGACCGGCTCGGCGAGATCGCGATTGTGGTCCCACTTGATGAAGGCGATGTCGAGCTCGGTCACCAGCGCATCGATCCGGTCGAGCAGGTAGGCGGATGCCTCGGGGTGCGCGAGATTGAGCACCTGCTGATGGCGCCAGCTCGGACCGTAGCCGGAGGCCGGGGCCAGCATCCAGTCGGGATGCTCCCGCTCGAGCCGGGTGCCGGGATTGACCATTTCGGGCTCGAACCACAGGCCGAAGTCCATGCCGAGGGCACGAACGCGCTGGGCGAGCTGGGCGAGGCCCTCGGGCCAGACGGTCGCGTCGACGAACCAATCTCCCAAGCCGGCTGAGGAATTGCGGCGCCCCTCGAACCAGCCGTCGTCGAGCACGAAGCGTTCGACGCCGACCGACGCGGCGGTCTCGGCGAGTCGCGTCAGCGGTTCGATGGCCTGGGCGAAGTACACGGCTTCCCAGGTGTTCAGCACGAGCGGCCGGGGGCGGGAGGGATGCGCGCCGCGCGCCCGCAGGGAGGCGTGCACCTGAGCGCTGAGCCCGTCGAGGCCGTCATCGCTGCGCACGAACACCGCGTCGGGAGTGCGATAGCTCGCGCCGGGAGCGAGCGAGATCTCACCGGCCATCAGGCTCTCGCCGCCGCCGAGCATGCTGCCGAGCACACCCGCTCCCGTGGACAGCCGCTCGACCACGTACTCGCTGTCGCCGCTCCAGGCCAGATGCATCGCCCAGACCTCGCCGTGGCGGAACCCGAAGCCCGGAACGCCGACGACCGAGAGCGTCGGGGAGTCGTGGCCCGGACGCCCATGCCGTGCGGCGCGCCGACGCGTCCCGTCGGTGAGCAACGAGCGCTGCGGCTCGCGCTCGGCGCCCCAGCGTCCCGTGAAGTCGAGCAGTTCGGCTGCTCGCCCCGGTACCGGCAGAAGCAGGCGCAGAGCATCCACGACGAGTGGCTCATCGCCGGTGTTCTGCAGCTCACCGACCACCCGCAGCACTCCGTGCGCGTCGAGGTCGTAGCCGAGCTCGAGCCGGATCCCCTCGTCGGCATCCACCAGCAGCATCGTGACCCCGCTCGCGGTGGCGCTCTCGGATGATTCGAGAACCAGTCGTGGAAAGACCGCCCGGATGCCGCGCCGCGCTTCGAGCCCCGGCGTTCCGGCCCAGCTCTCGGCCTGCCCAGGCACGAGCGGAACTCGGCGCGGCGCGTCGGGACCACTGTGCGTCGTGCCGCCGTCCTCGGTGGCCGCGAGGGCGTCGGCGAAGGCCGCGAGATCGCCGTCGGGGGTCCGACCCCAGTAGGTGAGTGACGGCGCTGCGCGGTCCGGGAGATGGAAGCACAGGGTCGTTCCTGCCGCTGAGATCGCCAATGCGCCGGGTCGTTGCATTCCTCGACGCTAGCGCGACACGCCCGGCTTGCAGCAAATGCAGGCATGTGGCAAACTCGTCTAGTTCAACATTCCGCGCGTTCGCGTGCGGATCACTGTCAGAGCAGTGCACAACCCAGGAACTGTGCCTCACCGAGCTGTCGCTCACCGAGGGACCGGTTCTCGACCAGGTTGGGCGGCGGGCAGCAGAACACAGCTTCACTCGAATCCACTGTCCTCCTACTCCGGTGTCACCGGAGTTTCGGGAGGGTGTGTGCTGCGCTCGCCCGAGCGTGCGACACGCCCGACCGCGTGGGCCGGCTGGATTGACAGCAGAACAGCGGTGCGCGGCCAGTACATGCGTCGCGCGGGTACGGACCTGTGATGGGTGCCGTGCGGAAACAGGAGAGAGACAACATGGCGGGACAGAAGATCCGCATCCGGCTCAAGTCGTACGACCACGCCGGCCTCGACGCGTCGGCGCGCAAGATCGTCGACACGGTGACCCGCGCAGGCGCGACCGTCGTCGGTCCGGTGCCCCTGCCCACCGAGAAGAACGTGATCGTCGTGATCCGCTCTCCTCACAAGTACAAGGACAGCCGCGAGCAGTTCGAGAAGCGCACCCACAAACGTCTCATCGACATCATCGACCCGACGCCGAAGGCCGTCGACTCGCTCATGCGTCTCGACCTGCCCGCCGACGTCAACATCGAGATCAAGCTTTAGGCCGAGAAGGATTCCGCATGACTTCCACCAAGACGACCAAGGGTCTGCTGGGCACCAAGCTCGGCATGACTCAGGTCTGGGACGACAACAATCGGCTCGTGCCGGTCACGGTCGTCGAGATCTCTCCCAATGTCGTGACGCAGATCCGCTCCGAGGAGAAAGACGGCTACAGCGCGGTCCAGATCGCGTACGGCGCGATCGACCCTCGGAAGGTCAACAAGCCCGCGGGCGGTCACTTCGAGAAGGCCGGCGTCACGCCGCGCCGTCACCTCACCGAGGTGCGCACCGCTGACGCCGCCGAGTACACGCTCGGCCAGGAGCTCGCCGTCGACATCTTCGAAGCCGGTCAGCTGGTCGACGTGGTCGGCACCAGCAAGGGCAAGGGCTTCGCCGGTGTCATGAAGCGCCACAACTTCAAGGGCGTCTCGTCGTCGCACGGTTCGCACCGCAACCACCGCAAGCCGGGCTCGATCGGCGCGTCCTCGACGCCCAGCCGCGTCTTCAAGGGCATGCGGATGGCCGGACGCATGGGCGGCGACCGCGTCACCGTGCAGGGCCTCAAGGTGCACTCGGTCGACCTCGACAAGGGACTCATCCTGATCAAGGGAGCCGTGCCCGGCGCCCGCGGTCGCCTCGTCTTCGTCCGCAACGCCGTGAAGGGAGCCTGACCATGGCTGACTCCAGCTCCGCCTCGCTGAAGGTGCTCGACGCCCAGGGCAAGTCCGCCGGCTCGGTCGACCTGCCGGGTGCGCTCTTCGACGTGCAGACCAACGTGCCGCTGATCCACCAGGTCGTCACCGCGCAGCTCGCTGCCGCCCGCCAGGGCACGCACAACACGCTGCGTCGCGGCGAGGTGTCGGGCGCCGGTCGCAAGCCGTTCAAGCAGAAGGGAACCGGTCGCGCTCGTCAGGGCTCGATCCGCGCCCCCCAGCACACCGGCGGCGGCATCGTTCACGGACCGCACCCGCGCGACTACTCGCAGCGCACCCCTAAGAAGATGATCGCCGCGGCTCTGCTGGGCGTGCTCTCCGACCGGGCTCGCGGTGAGCGCCTGCACGTGATCGAGAACTTCGGCACCGACGGCCCGAGCACGAAGAACGCCGCAGCCCTGCTGGCGGATGTCGCCACCAGCAAGAACGTGCTGATCGTTCTCGAGCGCGGTGACGACAACGCCTACAAGAGCGTGCGCAACCTGAAGCACGTCCACGTGCTGTTCGCTGATCAGCTGAACGCCTACGACGCCGTCGTCAGCGACGACATCGTCTTCACCAAGGCCGCCTTCGACTTCTTCGTGCAGTCGAAGACCTCGACCGGCGCGGCCGCCACTGTCACCACCGAGGAGGCCGGCAAGTGAGCGGCTACAACAAAGACCCGCGCGACGTCATCCTGGCGCCGGTCGTCAGCGAGAAGAGCTACGGCTTGATCGATGACGGCAAGTACACCTTCGTCGTCGACCCGCGCTCGAACAAGACCGAGATCAAGCTGGCGATCGAGAAGATCTTCGGCGTCAAGGTCGCGTCGGTGAACACGCTGAACCGCACCGGCAAGAAGCAGCGCACCAAGTTCGGCATCGGCAAGCGCAAAGACACCAAGCGCGCCATCGTCACGCTCAAGTCCGGTTCCATCGACATCTTCACGGCTGTCGGCTAGGGCCGGGGAGGAACACCATGCCTATTCGCAAGTACAAGCCCACGACCCCGGGTCGTCGCGGTTCGTCGGTCGCCGACTTCGTCGAGATCACGCGCTCCACGCCCGAGAAGTCGCTGCTCAAGCCGCTGTCGAAGACCGGTGGTCGCAACAACACCGGCCGCATCACCACCCGCCACATCGGCGGCGGTCACAAGCGCCAGTACCGTGTCATCGACTTCAAGCGCAACGACAAAGACGGGGTCGACGCCAAGGTCGCGCACATCGAGTATGACCCGAACCGCACGGCGCGCATCGCGCTGCTGCACTTCGTGGACGGCACGAAGCGCTACATCATCGCGCCGAACAAGCTGAGCCAGGGCGATGTCGTGGAGTCCGGTCCGGGCGCCGACATCAAGCCGGGCAACAACCTGCCGCTGAAGAACATCCCGGTCGGTACCGTCATCCACGCGATCGAGCTCAAGCCGGGCGGCGGGGCCAAAATGGCCCGTTCCGCAGGAGCTTCGGTGCGACTCGTGGCCAAGGACGGCCCGTACGCCCAGCTGCGTCTGCCCTCGGGCGAGATCCGCAACGTCGACGTGCGCTGCCGCGCCACGATCGGTGAGGTCGGCAACGCCGAGCAGTCCAACATCAACTGGGGCAAGGCCGGCCGGATGCGCTGGAAGGGCGTCCGCCCGACCGTCCGAGGTGTCGCCATGAACCCGGTCGACCACCCGCACGGTGGTGGTGAGGGCAAGACGTCCGGTGGGCGTCACCCGGTCAGCCCCTGGGGCCAGAAGGAAGGCAGGACGCGCAAGCGCAACCTTCCCAGTGACAAGCTCATCGTTCGCCGCCGCACCGTCGGCAAGAAGCGCAAGTAGGGATCGACAACAATGCCGCGCAGTCTCAAAAAGGGTCCGTTCGTCGATGACCACCTGTTCCGCAAGGTGGCGACGCAGAACGAGGCCAACACCAAGAACGTGATCAAGACCTGGTCGCGTCGCTCGATGATCGTGCCGGCCATGCTCGGCCACACGATCGCGGTGCACGACGGCCGCAAGCACATCCCGGTGTTCATCACCGAGACCATGGTCGGTCACAAGCTCGGCGAGTTCTCGCCGACGCGCACCTTCCGTGGACACGAGAAGGACGACAAGAAGGGTCGTCGCCGCTAACGCGGTGGCGTAGAGGAGGAAGAGAAATGGTGGAGTCGATCGCCCGCGTGCGACACATCCGCGTGACCCCTCAGAAGGCCCGTCGCGTCGTGGACCTGATCCGCGGCAAGCAGGCCGCCGAGGCGCTCGCGATCCTGAAGTTCGCCCCGCAGAGCGCGTCCGAGCCGATCTACAAGCTCGTCGCCTCGGCGATGGCCAACGCCCGCGTGAAGGCGGATGCCAGCAACAGCTACCTCGACGAGCAGGACCTGTTCGTCGCCAAGGCCTACGTCGACGAGGGAACGACCCTGAAGCGGTTCCAGCCGCGCGCCCAGGGCCGCGCCTTCAAGATCCTGAAGCGCACGAGCCACATCACCGTCGTGCTCGCCACTCCGGATGAGCTGGTCGCCCCGAGTGCGGGCAGCCAGCGCCGGGTCTCGACCGGCTCGACCACCGGTACCACCAAGGCAGGGAAGAAGTAATGGGCCAGAAGGTCAACCCCTACGGGTTCCGACTCGGGATCACCACCGACCACGTGTCGCGCTGGTTCTCCGACTCGACGAAGCCCGGTCAGCGCTACGCCGATTACGTCGCGGAAGACATCAAGATCCGCAACCTGCTCAAGACGAGCCTCGATCGCGCCGGTGTGGCGAAGATCGAGATCGAGCGCACCCGCGACCGCGTGCGCGTCGACATCCACACCGCGCGCCCCGGCATCGTGATCGGCCGCCGCGGAGCCGAGGCCGAGCGCATCCGCACCGACCTCGAGAAGCTCAGCGGCAAGCAGATCCAGCTCAACATCCTCGAGGTCAAGAACCCCGAGGCCGAGGCGCAGCTGGTCGCCCAGGGCATCGCCGAGCAGCTCAGCGCACGCGTGGCGTTCCGTCGCGCGATGCGCAAGGGCCTGCAGGGCGCCCAGCGCGCCGGTGCCAAGGGCGTCCGCATCCAGGTCTCCGGCCGCCTCGGCGGCGCCGAGATGAGCCGGTCGGAGTTCTACCGCGAGGGCCGTGTGCCACTGCACACCCTGCGCGCGAACATCGACTACGGCTTCTACGAGGCGAAGACCACCTTCGGCCGCATCGGCGTGAAGGTCTGGATCTACAAGGGCGACATCACCAACAAAGAACTCGCTCGCGAGCAGGCGTCGCAGAAGTCGACCCGCCCCGAGCGCCGTGACAGTGGCCCGCGCGGCCGCGGCCTCCGTGCCGACGCGCCCGCCACGGCAGGAGCTGAGGCGTAACCATGCTGATTCCCCGCAAGGTCAAGCACCGCAAGCAGCATCACCCCGGACGCACCGGACAGGCGACGGGCGGCACCAAGGTGTCGTTCGGCGAGTTCGGCATCCAGGCACTGACGCCTGCCTACGTGACCAACCGACAGATCGAGTCCGCTCGTATCGCCATGACCCGCCACATCAAGCGTGGCGGCAAGGTCTGGATCAACATCTTCCTTGACCGCCCGATCACCAAGAAGCCGGCCGAAACCCGCATGGGTTCCGGGAAGGGCTCTCCGGAGTGGTGGGTCGCCAACGTGAAGCCGGGCCGCGTGCTGTTCGAGGTCGCCGGCGTCGAGGAGGGCCTCGCTCGCGAGGCGCTGCTGCGCGCCATCCACAAGCTGCCGCTCAAGGCACGCATCATCAAGCGCGAGGAGGGCGACGCATAATGGCCGTCGGATCCAAGGAGCTCGCATCGAGCGAGCTCGACACCTTCGAAGACGAGCGTCTGATCGACGAGCTGAAGAAGGCCAAGGAAGAGCTGTTCAACCTGCGCTTCCAGTCGGCAACCGGTCAGCTCGAGAGCCACGGCCGCCTGCGCGCCGTGAAGCGCGACATCGCCCGCATCTACACCGTGATCCGCGAGCGCGAGCTGGGCATCCGTGCCACGCCCGTCGTCAGCGAGGCACCGGCGAAGCCGGCCAAGAAGGCGGCTGCCACCAAGAAGTCCGAGGCGTCTGACGACGTGTCGAACACTGAGGCTGCTGCCTCTGAAGAAGGGGCCAAGTAATGGCACAGGTCAAGGCTGAGGCCGTCCCCACCGGGCACGAGCACAGCGCGCACGACGTCAAAGACGCGAACGCTCGCGGATACCGCAAGGTGCGTCGCGGCTACGTCACCAGCGACAAGATGGACAAGACCATCGTCGTCGAGGTCGAGGACCGCGTGAAGCACCCGCTGTACGGCAAGGTCATCCGCCGCACCTCCAAGGTGAAGGCGCACGACGAGGGCAACACCGCGGGCATCGGCGACTTCGTGCTGATCAGCGAGAGCCGCCCGCTGTCGGCGACCAAGCGCTGGCGCCTCGTCGAAATCGTTGAGAAGGCGAAGTAACTCATGCTGCAACAGGAATCCCGAGTCAAGGTCGCCGACAACACCGGCGCCAAAGAGCTCCTCACCATCCGCGTTCTGGGCGGCTCCGGCCGGCGTTACGCGGGGCTGGGCGACGTCATCGTCGCCACGGTCAAAGACGCGATCCCCGGCGGCAACGTCAAGAAGGGCGATGTGGTCAAGGCCGTCATCGTCCGCGTGGTCAAGCAGACCCGTCGTGCGGATGGCTCGTACATCAAGTTCGACGAGAACGCCGCCGTCATCCTGAAGGCCGACGGCGACCCGCGCGGCACCCGCATCTTCGGACCGGTCGGCCGTGAGCTTCGTGACAAGAAGTTCATGAAGATCATCTCGCTTGCCCCGGAGGTCATTTAGTCATGGCGAACATCAAGAAGGGCGACATCGTCCAGGTGATCAGCGGCCCGACGCAGGAACGCGGCGGAGACCGCGGCAAGCAGGGTCGCGTCATCGAGGTCCTGGTCGAGAAGAACAAGGTGCTCGTCGAGGGCGTCAACTTCGTCACCAAGCACGTGAAGGTCGGCCAGACCCAGCGCGGCACCAAGACCGGCGGCATCGAGACCCACGAGGCCCCCATCCACATTTCGAACGTGGCCGTGATCGACCCGAAGACCAAGAAGCCCACCCGTGTGGGATTCCGCGAAGAGGTCGTCGAGAAGAACGGCGTCAAGAAGACGGTTCGCGTTCGTTACGCGAAGAAGTCCGGAGAGAAGCTCTAAAGATGGCTATCGCAAGTGCTGCGACGACTGACGCCGCGCCTATCAAGGCTGGCCAGCCGCGCCTGAAGCAGAAGTACCGCAGCGAGATCGCCGCGAACCTGACGAAGCAGTTCAACTACACCAACGTGCACCAGGTTCCGGGACTCGTCAAGATCGTGGTCAACACCGGTGTCGGTGAGGCTGCACGCGACTCGAAGGTGATCGAGGGGGCCATCAAGGACCTCACGCTGATCACCGGGCAGAAGCCGCAGGTCACCAGCGCCCGCAAGTCGATCGCGCAGTTCAAACTGCGCGAGGGCATGCCGATCGGCGCGCACGTGACGCTTCGCGGTGACCGCGCCTGGGAGTTCCTCGACCGCCTGCTGTCGCTCGCGCTGCCCCGCATCCGCGACTTCCGCGGTCTGAGCGACAAGCAGTTCGACGGTCACGGCAACTACACCTTCGGTGTCGCGGAGCAGAGCATCTTCCACGAGATCAACCAGGACCAGATCGACCGCGTCCGCGGCTTCGACATCACGGTCGTCACCACCGCCAAGACGGATGACGAGGGTCGCGCTCTGCTGCGCGAGTTCGGCTTCCCGTTCAAGCAGGCCGACGCGACCGACTAAGCCCCATCCAGGTCGGGTCATCGCATCCCACAGATGCGAACCCGAAACCGTTTGAGAGAGAGAAGCTCCACATGACAATGACAGATCCGGTCGCCGACATGCTGACCAGACTGCGCAACGCCAATCGTGCGTACCACGACACGGTGTCGCTGCCCAACAGCAAGCTCAAGGGCCACATCGCCGAGATCCTCCAGAAGGAGGGCTACATCTCCGGCTGGAAGGTCGAAGAGGCCCGCGTCGGCACGACCCTGACCATCGACCTCAAGTACGGCCCGAACCGCGAGCGGTCGATCGCCGGCATCAAGCGGGTGTCGAAGCCCGGTCTTCGCGTGTACGCCAAGTCGACCGAGATCCCGCGCGTTCTCGGCGGCCTCGGCGTGGCGATTCTGTCCACTTCCTCGGGGCTGCTGACCGACCGCGAGGCGAGCAAGAAGGGCGTCGGCGGGGAAGTCCTCGCCTTCGTGTGGTGACCTGAGATGTCTCGAATCGGACGCATGCCCATCGACGTGCCCAACGGCGTCACCGTGACCATCGATGGTCAGGATGTCGCGGTCAAGGGCCCGAAGGGCGAACTGTCGCTCACCGTCGCCAGCCCCATCGAGGTCGCCCTCGAAGGGGGCCAGGTGCTGGTCACGCGCCCAGACGACGAGCGCGCCTCGCGCTCGCTGCACGGGCTCACCCGCACCCTCATCGCCAACCAGATCATCGGCGTCACCGAGGGCTACTCCAAGGGCCTCGAGGTCGTCGGAACCGGGTACCGGGTCGCAGCCAAGGGGAGCTCGGTGGAGTTCGCCCTGGGCTTCTCGCACTCCATCACCGTCGACCCGCCTGCTGGCATCAGCTTCGAGGTCGAGGGCAACAACAAGTTGACCGTCAAGGGCATCGACAAGCAAGCCGTCGGTGAGGTCGCCGCCAACATCCGCAAACTGCGCAAGCCGGAGCCCTACAAGGGCAAGGGCGTGCGGTACGCGGGCGAAGTCGTCCGCCGCAAGGCCGGAAAGAGTGGTAAGTAATGGCCGTCTCAGTCAAGATCGCGAAGAGCAAGAGTTCGCAGCGCGCGCGCCGTCACAGCCGGCTGCGCAAGCGCGTCATCGGATCGGCGGAGCGTCCGCGCCTCGTCGTGACCCGCTCGGCCCGGCACGTGTTCGTGCAGGTCGTCGACGACACCAAGGGCCACACGGTCGCCTCCGCATCGACGCTCGAAGCCGACCTGCGCACGTTCTCAGGCGACAAGACCGCCAAGGCCCGCAAGGTCGGCGAGTTGGTCGCTGAGCGCGCCAAGAAGGCAGGCATCGATGCCGTCGTGTTCGACCGGGGTGGCAACCGCTACGCCGGTCGTGTCGCGGCGATCGCCGAAGGCGCCCGCGAGGGAGGGCTGAGCCTGTGAGCGACACCGCGAACACCGCAAACAACAAGGAGCAGGACGTGACGTCCGAAGAGACCCCCGTCGTGGATGTGCCCGTGGTCGAGGTGCCCGTTTCAGAGGGCCAGGTCGTCGAGACGGCAGCCGGAACCGAGCAGAACGCGAACGAACCCCGCGAGGCCCGTCGTGGCAGCCGGGAGCGCAGCCCGCGCAACGACCGCAACTCGCGCGACCGTGCAGACAGCCAGTTCCTCGAGCGGGTTGTGACGATCAACCGCGTCTCGAAGGTCGTCAAGGGCGGCCGTCGCTTCAGCTTCACGGCGCTAGTCGTCGTCGGCGACGGCAACGGCATGGTCGGCGTCGGCTACGGCAAGGCGCGCGAGGTCCCGCTGGCGATCTCGAAGGGTGTCGAAGAGGCCAAGAAGAACTTCTTCCGCGTTCCGCGCTCGGGCAAGACGATTCCGCACCCGGTGCAGGGCGAGGCCGCTGCCGGCGTCGTGCTGCTGCGTCCTGCTGCTGCAGGAACCGGTGTGATCGCCGGTGGCCCGGTGCGCGCCGTGCTCGAGTGCGCAGGCATCCACGACGTGCTGAGCAAGTCGCTCGGCTCGTCGAACACGATCAACATCGTGCACGCCACCGTCGCAGCGCTGAAGCAGCTCGAAGAGCCGCGTGCCGTCGCCGCCCGTCGTGGGCTCGAGTTCGAGGACGTCGCACCTCAGCGCCTCATCCGCGCCGAGGCCGACGATCGCGCCGCCGCAACCGCGAAGGCAGGTGCCTGATGGCCGCTCGTCTCAAGGTGACCCAGATCAAGTCCGTAATCAGCGAGAAGCAGAACCAGCGCGACACGCTGCGGAGCCTCGGCCTCAAGCGCATCGGCGACACCGTCGTGCGCGAAGACAGCCCGGCAAACCGCGGGTACGTGCGCGCGGTCGCCCACCTCGTGAAAGTCGAAGAGATTGACTAATGGCTGAAGAGAAGAAGGACGCCACGACGCCGAAGGCGTCGAAAGAAGGCACAGCGGCTCCGAAGAAGACGGCTGCGAAGCAGTCCACGCCTGCGAAGTCCGCCGCCGACAAGCCGGTGACCAAGGCCGCCGCGCCGAAGGCTGCTGCCGAGAAGGCGACGACGGCGAAGGCCGCCGCCCCGAAGGCTGCTGCCCCCAAGGTCGCTGCCCCGAAGTCGGAAGACGCCGCCGCCGCCAAGCCGGCAGCGAAGGCCGCTTCCAAGCCGGCCGCGAAGAAGCCGGCGACGGTCGAGGCGCGTCCGCAGATCCTGAAGGCGCACCACCTGCGCCCCGCCGCCGGGTCCAAGAAGGCCAAGACCCGCGTCGGACGCGGTGAGGGCTCCAAGGGCAAGACGGCAGGCCGTGGAACCAAGGGTACGAAGGCCCGCTACCAGGTCCGCGTCGGCCTCGAGGGCGGCAACCTGAATCAGGTCATGCGCGCCCCGAAGCTGCGCGGGTTCAAGAACCCGTTCCGCGTCGAGTACCAGGTCGTCAACCTGGAGCGCCTCGCCGAGCTCTATCCCAAGGGCGGCGATGTGACCATCGGCGACCTCGTGGCCAAGGGTGCCGTGCGCAAGAACGAGAAGGTCAAGGTTCTCGGCAGCGGTGATATTGCGGTTAAGCTGACTGTTGCGGTCGACAAGGTCTCGAGCTCTGCGGAGCAGAAGATCGTCGCGGCCGGCGGTTCCGTCAAGTAGAAGCCGCGTAGCGACGGAACGGTGGTCCGCAACGGCCACCGTTCCGAGGCCACCGTCCGGGGTTCGCGAGAGCTCCCGTCACCATCACTTCCCCAGGAGGCGTCGTGTTCAGTGCGGTTCTGCGGATCTTCCGCACACCTGACCTCCGAAAGAAGATCCTCTTCACTCTGGCGATCATCGCGATCTTCCGGCTCGGGTCGTTCATCCCCGCGCCGTTCGTCAACTTCCAGAACGTGCAGACCTGTCTGGCATCGACTTCTGGGTCGTCCGGCAGCCTTTACGACCTGGTGAACCTCTTCAGCGGCGGGGCGCTTCTGAAGCTCTCGGTCTTCGCGCTGGGCATCATGCCCTACATCACCGCGTCGATCATCGTGCAGTTGCTGCGCGTGGTCATCCCTCACTTCGACAACCTCTACAAAGAGGGCCAGTCGGGTCAGGCCACCCTGACGCAGTACACCCGCTACCTCACCATCGCCCTGGGCGTGCTGCAGTCGACGACCCTCATCACCGTGGCTCGCAGCGGCGCGCTTTTCGGCAGCACGAGCGGCTCGGCTGCGGAGTGCTCCTCGCTGATCTCGGACGACTCCTGGTACGCCATCCTGCTCATGGTGATCACCATGACGGCCGGCACCGGGGTCATCATGTGGATGGGCGAGCTGATCACCGAGCGCGGCATCGGCAACGGCATGTCCTTGCTGATCTTCACCTCGATCGCAGCCCGCTTCCCGAACTCGCTCGGATCGATCGCCACCCAGAAGGGCTGGGAGACGCTGACCTTCGTCATCGCCATCGGCCTGGTGATCGTGTTCCTGGTGATCTTCGTCGAGCAGTCTCAGCGCCGCATCCCGGTGCAATACGCCAAGCGCATGGTGGGCCGCCGAACCTACGGCGGCAACAACACCTACATCCCGATCAAGGTCAACATGGCGGGGGTCATCCCGGTCATCTTCGCCTCGTCGCTGCTGTACCTGCCCGCGCTCGTCGCCCAGTTCAACCAGCCGGCCGCCGGCAAGGCCGCAGCGCCCTGGGTGCAGTGGATCCAGAGCTACCTGACCCGCGGCGACAACCCGCTCTACATGGCGATCTACTTTCTGCTCATCGTCGGGTTCACCTACTTCTACGTCGCCATCACCTTCAACCCGGAGGAAGTCGCCGACAACATGAAGAAATACGGCGGGTTCATTCCCGGCATTCGCGCCGGGCGGCCTACCGCCGAGTGCCTCAACTACGTGCTCACCCGGGTCACGTTCC
>DASTNC010000031.1:0-10051 GCA_035721225.1 Pseudolysinimonas sp. | reverse complement strand
GGCTCGGGATCCTGCTCACCGAGGGAGCGCGGGGCGAGGGGGCGATCCTGCGCAACGCGAGCGGCGAGCGCTTCATGGAGCGCTACGCCCCCACCATCAAAGACCTGGCGCCGCGCGACATCGTCTCGCGCTGCATGGTGCTCGAGGTCGCCGAGGGTCGAGGCGCCGGTCCGAACAAGGACTACGTGCTGCTCGACTGCACGCATCTCGGCGCCGAGGTGCTCGAGACCAAGCTGCCCGACATCACCGAGTTCGCCCGCACCTACCTGGGCATCGACCCGGTGACGACGCCGGTGCCCGTGATGCCCACCGCGCATTACGCGATGGGCGGCATCCCGACCAACGTCAAGGCCGAGGTGCTCAGCGACAACGACACCGTCGTGCCCGGCCTGTATGCCGCCGGCGAATGCGCCTGCGTCTCGGTGCACGGGTCGAACCGGCTCGGCACGAACTCGCTGCTCGACATCAACGTGTTCGGCAAGCGCGCGGGCAACAATGCCGTCGAGTACGCCAAGACCGCCGACTGGGTGCCGCTACCGAAGAATCCGGCGGGCTTCGTTCAGGGTCTGGTCGAGGAGCTGCGCAACTCGAACGGCACCGAGCGGATCGCCGCGCTGCGCAAAGAGCTGCAAGACGAGATGGACAAGAACGCCCAGGTGTTCCGCACCGACGAGTCGCTCGCCAGGGTGACCGAGACCATCCACGAGCTGCGCGGCCGCTACAAGAACGTGTCAATCCACGACAAGGGCCGCCGCTACAACACCGACCTGCTCGAGGCGATCGAACTCGGGTTCCTGCTCGACCTCGCCGAGGTCGTCGTGTACTCGGCGCGCAACCGCAAGGAGAGCCGCGGCGGCCACCAGCGCGACGACTTCCCGACGCGCGACGACGCAGCATATATGAAGCACACCATGGCCTACCTGACCGGCGACCCGCACTCGGCGGATGCCGCCGACCACATCTCGCTCGACTGGAAGCCGGTCGTCATCACGAACTACCAACCGATGGAGCGCAAGTACTGATGCGCGCCACCAAGCTGATCCTCAACCCGGAACGGAAGTACTGAGAATGTCCGACGAGCGTGAAGTGGCAGAGATCGAAGCGTCCGCTGGGGGCGCCGAGGTACCGATTCAGGCCTTCACCGTCACCCTCATCATCCGGCGTTTCGACCCGGAGGTGGATGCCGAGCCGCACTGGCAGGACTTCGACGTGCAGATGTACCCGACCGACCGGGTGCTCGACGCGCTGCACAAGATCAAGTGGGAGCAGGACGGCTCACTCACCTTCCGCCGCAGCTGCGCCCACGGCGTCTGCGGCTCCGACGCCATGCGCATCAACGGCCGCAACCGGCTGGCCTGCAAGACCCTGATCAAGGATCTCGACATCAGCCAGCCGATCTACGTCGAGGCGATCAAGGGGCTCCCGCTCGAGAAGGACCTCATCGTCGACATGGAGCCGTTCTTCGAGTCGTACCGCTCGATCCAGCCGTTCCTGATCGCGAGCGACAAGCCCGAGAAGGAGCGCATCCAGTCGGTGGCGCAGCGCGCCGTGTTCGACGACACCACCAAGTGCATCCTGTGCGCCGCGTGCACCTCGAGCTGCCCGGTGTTCTGGACCGACGGGCAGTACTTCGGCCCGGCCGCGATCGTGAACGCGCACCGCTTCATCTTCGACAGCCGCGACGAGGGCAGCCAGGTGCGGCTCGACATCCTGAACGACAAGGAGGGGGTGTGGCGCTGCCGCACCACCTTCAACTGCACAGAGGCCTGCCCGCGCGGCATCGAGGTCACCAAGGCGATCTCGGAGGTCAAGCAGGCGATCCTGCGCGGCTCGCCCGACCTGCCGGCACAAGACCTCGGGCTGGTGCCCGTCTCGGCCTAGGCCGCGTCACCGGGCCCGACCCGAACACACCGAAGGCCGCCGGCGACTCGTCGAGTCGGGCGGCCTTCGTGTTCTTCTGGCGTCACACCCGGAGCGCACGCGGTGCGAGAGGCCGGTGTGGGGTCGGTGCCCGCTTCGGCTGGGATCTCGGCGGGCACCGACCGACCACAGTTCAACAGGCCGGCGTGCAGGCCGCGCGAGTTCACAGCCAACGGGAGGGGGATCAGGGCTCCGAGCAGGCCGCCGATCAGACCGGTCGTGCTCTGGCAGCGGCAGCGCAGTGAGGTCGATCGCCCACCTGCCGTCGGCCGCGACCTCGGGCGCGGGTGAGCGCGCTCGGGGCGCACGACGGGTAGCGTTGTGATCCTCGTCAAGGAGGATGGGACCCGCATGAGCGCACACCCCGCGGGCTGGACGGTTGCCCGTCCCGCCGAGCTGAGCAACCTGGTCGGCGCCGAATTCGTCGGCCAAGACTGGTTGACGGTCGATCAGGGGCGCATCGACGCCTTCGCGGGGGCGACCGGCGACTTCCAGTGGATCCACGTCGAGCCGGAGCGCGCGTCGGCGGGACCGTTCGGGGCGCCGGTGGCTCACGGCTACCTGACTCTGGCCCTCATCCCGATGCTCACCGAGGGGCTGCTGGACGTGGGCGGGGTCAGTGCCGTGGTCAACTACGGCTTCGACCGGGTGCGCTTCGTGCAGCCCGTCGTCGTGGGATCGCGACTGCGCGCACGGGTCGAGGTCACGGCCGTCGACGAGAGCGGCCTCGGCTATCGCGTTGCGCAGCGGGTCACCATCGACGTCGAGGGCTCCGATCGGCCGGCTCTGGTCGCCGAGACGATCGCTCTGCTCGTGCCGGCATGAGCGGGGGTGGCGCGCGCACGACCCCCGGCATCGATGTCGCCGCGTTCGGCCGGTGGCTTGCGGCGGCGCATCCGGAGTGGGCGGGATCGGCGGCTGACGGAGGCGTGACCGCCAGCCGATTGGCCGGCGGCCTCAGCAACCTGACGTACCGCATCGACGGCGCGGCTCGTCCGCTCGTGCTGCGGCGGCCGCCGCTCGGGCACGTGCTCAGCACGGCGCACGACATGCAGCGCGAGTTCACGATCATCTCGGCGCTGGCCGGCAGCGCCGTGCCGGTGCCGAACGCCCTCGCCTTCCTCGACGATGCCGAGGGCTCCGCGGGGGTCGGAACCCCGTTCTATCTGATGGATTTCGTGGCCGGCCCGATCCTGGCCCGTCCGGCCGACAACGCCGGGCACTCCCCCGCTGCACTGCGCGCGACGAGCCTCGACCTCGCCCGGACCCTGGGCGAGCTGCACAGGCTCGACCCCGCGTCGGTGGGGCTGGCCGATTTCGGTCGTCCCACCGGATTCCTCGAGCGGCAACTGCGGCGCTGGGCGGCTCAGTACGACGCCTCACGCAGCCGCGATGTGGCCGAGCTCGACCGCCTGCAATCGCGGCTCGGATCGACGCGGCCCGAGACGACTCGGGATTCGCTGCTGCACGGAGACTTCCGCCTCGACAACGCGATCGTGCACCCCGACGCCGGCGACGGCGAGCGCATCGCCGCCGTGCTCGACTGGGAGATGGCGACCATCGGCGACTCGCTGCTCGACCTCGGCACCTTCAGCATGTACTGGGACTTCCACGAGGTCACCGGAGGCGTCGGCATCGGAGGCAGCGCGGTCGATCCCGCGGCCGGATACCCGGAGTTCGACGAGCTGGTCGACGTCTACTCCTCGGTGGTCGGAGTCCCGGTGCCGCCGCTCGGCTGGTACCGGGCGTTCGCCGCGTACAAGCTCGCGGTGATCCTCGAGGGGATCCACCTGCGGTTCAGCAGCGGCCAGACGGTCGGGCCGGGATTCGAGCAGGTCGGCTCGTTCGTCGTGCCGTTGGCCGAATGGGGGCTCGCCCAGCTGGATGCGACAGGCTGAGCTCATGGACTTCGCGCACGACGAGCGCACTGCCGAGCTGATCGGCGTGCTCACCGACTTCCTCGAGACCGAGGTGTATCCGGCCGAGGCGGAGCTGGACGCCGAACTCGCGGCGAACCCGGAGCGGTGGAGCGAACCCGACGTGATCCGCCGGCTGCGGGCTTCGGCCAGAAGCCGCGGGCTGTGGAACCTCTTCCTGCCCGGTGCCCGCGGGGCCGGCCTCAGCAACCTGCAGTACGCGCCGCTTGCCGAGCTGAGCGGGCGCAGCATCCGCCTGGCTCCTGCCGCTTTGAACTGCGCGGCGCCCGACACCGGCAACATGGAGCTGCTGGCCGAGTTCGGCACCGACGAGCAGCAGCGCGAGTGGCTCGAGCCGCTGCTGGAGGCGCGCATCCGCTCGTCGTTCTGCATGACCGAGCCCGATGTCGCGTCGTCGGATGCCACCAACATCGAGACGCGGATCGAGCGCGACGGCGACCACTACGTCATCACGGGGCGCAAGTGGTGGTCGACGGGAGCCATGAACCCGGATGCCGCGCTCTTCATCGTGATGGGCAAGACCGACCCGTCTGCCGAACGCCATCGGCAGCAGAGCATGGTGCTCGTGCCGCGGAGCACGCCGGGAGTCACGGTCGTGCGCTCGCTCACCGTCTTCGGCTACGACGATCGCGAGCACGGCGGGCACGCCGAGATCGTGTTCGACCGGGTGCGGGTGCCTGCGGCGAACCTGCTCGGCGCCGAGGGCGGCGGATTCGCGATGGCTCAGGCCCGGCTCGGGCCCGGCCGCATCCATCACTGCATGCGCCTGCTCGGGATGGCCGAGCGGGCTCTCTCGCTGGTCCGCGAGCGCGCGGCGTCGCGGGTGGCCTTCGGGCGTCCGCTGGCCGAGCAGGGCGTCGTGCGCGAGTGGGCGGCCGACGCGCGCGTGCAACTCGAGGCGCTGCGGCTGCTGGTGCTCAAGACGGCCTGGCTGATGGATACGGTGGGCAACCGCGCGGCGATGACCGAGATCCAGGCGATCAAGATCGCCGTGCCGCACGCGGTCGAGGGGATCCTCGATCACGCGATCCAGCTGTTCGGCGGCGCGGGCGTGTCTGCCGCCACGCCTCTCGCGCAGCTGTGGGCCGCCGCGCGGACGCTGCGGCTCGCCGACGGCCCGGACGAGGTGCACCGGATGTCGCTGGGCAAGGCCGAGCTGGGGCACTACAGCTAGGGCGTGTCTTGTAAATGGTTTGACCTTGCGGCTGGGATTGTGGGCTCATGTCTCGGTTTGAGTTGCTGTCGGATGCCCAGTGGGATTTGATCGGCGGGTTCTTGCCTGGCCCGACGGGTCGGAAGGGTCGCCCGTTCGCTGATGCGAGGTCGATGGTCGAGGGCATCGTCTACCGGTATCGGACCGGGATCGCCTGGCGGGATTTGCCTGCGGTGTTCGGTGCCTGGCAGACGGTGTGGGCATGGCATCACCGAATGGCAGCCGATGGTACCTGGGATCGAGTGCTGGCCGCGCTGACGGCGAAGGCCGATGCGCTCGCCCGGGTCGACTGGTCGGTGTCGGTGGACTCAACGATCGCTCGCGCGCATCAGCACGCGACGAACGTGACTCGCCTCACGGGGGGCTTCATCGAACTACAAGAATCGGAACACGCCCGAGCCGCCTGATCATGCAATAGGTCGGTCACGGGGTGGTTTGTCGACGAAGATCCACCAGCTCGTCGATGGACACGGGCTGCCGTTGGTGGTCACTGTCACGGCTGGGCAAGCCGGCGATTCCCCGATGCTGCTGCCGCTGCTGGCCGACCTGCAGGTGACGCGGGCGACCGGGCGCCCAAGGACACGACCAGACGCACTCCGCGGCGACAAGGCCTACTCATCTCGCGCGATCCGCAGCCACTTGCGCGACCGAGGCATCACCGCTGTGATCCCCGAGCCAGCCGACCAGCAAGGTCACCGCAAACGGCGAGGATCACGCGGCGGCCGCCCGGTCAGCTACGACCACGACAACTACCGCGGGCGCAACGTGATCGAACGACGCTTCTGCCACCTCAAACAATGGCGCGGACTCGCGACCCGCTACGACAAACACGCCACCACTTACCGCGCCGCAGTCGTCCTCAACGCCGTCATCGCCTGGACCCGGCAATTACAAGACACGCCCTAGACGCCGCAGAGGGCCCTGATCCGGCGTTCATAGGTGGCGACGACGATCATGGTGATCGTGTCTCCGGCGCGGCTGCGCAGCATCGGCTTCCCAGGAGGACTTCATCGCCGATCAGAGGATCGACCCCATCGACGCGCCGCCGTCGATCACCAGGGTCTGGCCGGTGATCCAGGCCGCGTCGTCGGAGAGCAGGAACGCGACCGGCCCGGCAACATCGGCCGGCTCGCCCAGGCGCTTCAGCGGGTACTGGGCCGCCGCCTCGGTCTCGCGGCCCTCGTAGAGCGCCTTGGCGAAATCCGTCTTGATCACCGCCGGGGCGACTGCGTTGACCCGGATGCCGGGAGCGAACTCGGCGGCCTGCTGCACCGTGAGCGTGATCAGGGCGCCCTTGCTCACGCCGTAGAACCCGATGCCGGGTGCCGCCGCGATCCCCGAGATCGACGAGATGTTCACGATGGAGGCGCCGGGACGCGCCGCACTGCCGAGCAGGCCGGTCGACCGGGCCTCGCGCGCCCACTCCAGCGTCGCGATCACATTGACCTCGAGCGTCTTGCGCATCACATCGACGCCGACGTCGGCCAGGGGGCCGTACGCCGGGTTGATCCCGGCGTTGTTAACCAGGTGATCGAGGTGCCCGAAGCGTTCGGCGATCAGGGCGTAGACCGCGGCCCGATGGTCGGCGTCGTCGGCACGACCGGCCATGCCGACGGCGGTCGGGCCCAGACTCGCGACCGCGGCATCCAGAGCATCCCGCTTGCGGGCCGTGATGACCACCGAGCCGCCCTCGGCGACGATCCGCTCGGCGATCGCCAGGCCGATACCCCGGCTCGCTCCGGTGATGAGGGCTACGCGCCCGTCGAACCTCTGCATGGTCCCGACACTATCGCGGGGCTACCGGGTCGGTGCGGGGTCCCCGGTGCCCTGGCCCGCGCCGGGGCCGGGGCCGGTGCCGTGGCCGCTCTGATTCCCCGTACCCGTGCCGGTGCCGGTGCCGTTCTGATTTCCCGTGCTCGTGCCCGTGCCGGTGCCGCTCTGATTCCCCGTGCCGGTGCCGTGCGTCGCGCCCGACTGACCGGGCGAGCCGGAGTTCGAGGCGCCGTTCTGCGAGCCGGCGCCTTCGCCCTTGCCCGCGGAGTGATCCGCCCCGGATGCGTCACCGGACGGCGATGGCGTCGCGGGCCCCGACGGTTCGGGAGACTGGACGGTTCCTGGCGATGGCGTCGACCCCTCGGTCGCCGCGGGAGCGTTCACGGCAGCCGCAGGCTCGAAGAGATGGGCGATGACCGCCACCCCCGCGCCGATCATCGATCGGGCTTCCGGGCTCGCCGCGGCGGCGCCGGCACCCAGACCGAGCACGCCGACCAGCGTGATCCCGGTGATGATCGCCGCACGACGCGCGCCCGACGCGCGCCGCGTCGTCTCAGGCCGGCGCACCCGACGCGGGGTCATGAGACTGATGAGCTCGGCGGACGGCATCGGCCGCACAGCCGTGGCCTCTCGCTGGATATCGCCGAGCAGGGCGCGAAGCGCGAGGTCGTCGTGCAGCTCGCTCTCGGCCAGCAGCTCGTCAAGAGGGTCAGACATCGATCGCCTCCTGAGCCAGGAGCGACCGGAGCGACTCGAGCCCTCGGCGCTGCAGCTGCTTGATCGAGCCGACGCTGCGATCCATGACCTGAGCGGTTTCTTCCAACGAGAGCCCGGCGATCACGCGCAGGCTGACCACCTGCCGCTGATCGTCGCCCAGGCGGGTGAGCAACGCGGTCGCTCCGCCGCCGACCGCGTCGATCGCGTCGTCCTCGGCCGACGCCGAACGACGCGGATCATCCTCAGCGTCGAACGGGACGTGCATCGGCCGGCGGGCCCTGGCCCGATGGGAATCGACCAGGCGCGCGTGGGCGATCGAGAAGGTCAGTGTGCGCACGCCGTTATCCCCTCCGTCGATGGACCCGAAGCGGCGATGAAGAGCGAGAAAGACATCATCCGTCACGGCCTCCGGGTCATCGACGCCGTGACTGCGGAGATAGCCGAGAACGCGGGGCGAGAGTTCGCGATAGGCCGCGCTGAACCGTTCCGTCGACGCGCCCACCTGCGCACTCGAGTCCGGGAGCATGCAACACAGCGTTTCACGGGCCGCCTCTTCTGACGATGACCCGAAACGGGGGCCACAGCGCCCCGAGGGGCCATCCTGCGCGACTGGCGGGGACAGGCCCCTCGGACGCGGTCCCCGATCCGAACTGGGTACGAGCGAAGTGCCCCTCTAGTAGCGCGCGCTCAATTGAGTAATCGCTCGACGACGCGGCGAAGTTACGCGGTCGCGGCAGAACACCGTGGTGCCGCCGACGTCGCGATGCCGCGACACCGCCCCGTGCGGAGGGAATGTGCACGAGGCGGTGTCGCGAGCGCGAACGGGAGCATGGCCCCCGAGCGCAGCCCGGACCTGGTCCGGATGTCGCGAGCGATCAGTCCCCCGACCGATGCCCTCGATCTGGTAATCGCCCACCTGGCCCCCAAGGTTACGGTGACGAGGAGATCAGATGGTCAGGGGTGGTGCGGGTGACCGGAGGCGGCCGGTGAGGGTTCGGGATGCGCCGACGGCGATCCCTTGCCGGGCGGCGACGACGGAGCACCGGAGCCCGGCGCATGCGAACTGCCGACCTGGCCGTTGTTCGACCCGGGGTGATCAGTCGGGGTGGGGTGCGAGGGTGCACCTGTGCTGGTGGGCCGCGGAAGGGGCGCGGGTCGATGCGACGCAGGCATCGGCGACGACGGCACCCCAGCCGAGCCCAGCACGCCGATGACGGTCTGCGCGAAATGCTGCGTCGCCGACCGGACGTCGGGGTTGGCCGCCGCGGCGCCGGCACCGACTGCGAGCGACCCGAGCACGATCAGCCCGGTGACGATCCTGCGGTGTCCGGTCAGGGCACGGCGGGGAGTGCGCGCCGGGCGCGGCGACATGAGGTTCGCGACAGCCGGGGACGGAATCGGTCGGATGCTCGTAGCCTCCGAGCGCATGGCGTTCAGAATCGAACGCAGTTCGGCATCGCCCGACATGCCCTCCTCGTCGAGGAGCTCGAGGATCGGATCACTCATGAGCCGCCTCCGAAGACACGATGGCTCGGAGCGCCTCCAGGGCGCGGCGCTGGAGCTGCTTCACCGCGCCAACGCTGCGACCCATCACCTGAGCCGTCTCGTCGAGCGAGAGCTCGGCGACGACGCGCAGGGTCAAGGCCTCGCGCTGATCGTCGCCCAGTCGGTGCAGGAGCGCGAGTGTGTTCTGCTCGCCGATGGCCGCGCCATGCGCGTCTTCGGCCGACGCCACCTGCCGGGGATCGGCGTCCGGGTCGAACGGGACGAACGCAGGCCTGCGGGTTCGAGACCGATGATGGTCGACGATGCGGGCGTGAGCGATGGAGAACGTCAACGTGCGCACTCCTTCGTCGTCACTGACCGTGGGAAGACGCGCGAACAGGGCGAGGAAGACGTCCTGCGTGACCGACTCGGGATCCTCGACGCCGTGCAGGCGCAGGTACCCGAGAACACGCGGTGACAGCCGGCGGTAGGCAGCGGAGAAGCGCTCGGCGAGGAGATCCCCCTCCGACTTCTCAGCGTCAGACCCCAACGACTCGACTTCTCTCCTAGCGGGAGCCGGGGCGATCCAGAACGACTGGGTCGCCCCGACGACGACCGTGCCAGGATCAGCGTGGCACGATCCGTCCAGGCCGCGTCAGTGGCCGTGCGACCCTGAGGCATGGTCGGGCTTTCCACCCTTCGCGTGATCGGGCGCCCCGGTGTGCTGGGGAACCGGCACGACGTGCGCGTGGTCGCCCGAGTGGCCGGGAGTCGTGCTCAGAACGGTGGCGCAGTATGCCGAGACGTCGCCGTTGGTCGACGCGGCCAGGAGGGCGCCGTAGGCGATCGAGTGCGTGCTCAGGCCGCCCGCGGTGTACGCCGTGCAGAGCCCGAACGCAGCAGGACCCGTGGCGTCCGGGCCGACCGGGGAGGCGCTGCTCGACGGGGTCGGCGACTCAGGAGAGTCGCTCTCCGTCGGGTCGGGAGCACCGGGGGTCTCCTGGGT
>DASTNC010000030.1:0-9567 GCA_035721225.1 Pseudolysinimonas sp. | reverse complement strand
CCCTCCGCGACCTCCTGCACCATGCAGCGGGAGACGATGTCGCGGGGCGCGAGGTCCTTGATCGTGGGCGCGTAGCGCTCCATGAACCGCTCGCCGGCCGCGTTTCGGAGGATCGCCCCCTCGCCCCGCGCTCCCTCGGTGAGCAGGATCCCGAGCCCGGCCAGGCCGGTCGGGTGGAACTGGAAGAACTCCATGTCCTCCAGCGGCAGGCCCTTGCGCCAGATGATCCCGACGCCGTCGCCGGTCAGGGTGTGGGCGTTCGAGGTGGTCTTGTAGATCTTGCCGAACCCGCCGGTGGCGAAGACGATCGCCTTCGCCTGGAAGACGTGGATGTCACCGGTCGCCAGCTCGTAGGCGACCACGGCCGATGGGCGGTCCTTGCCCTTCACCTTGGTCATGACGATGTCGAGCGCGTAGAACTCGTTGAAGAAGTTGACGCCGAGCTTCACGCAGTTCTGGAACAGCGTCTGCAGGATCATGTGGCCGGTGCGGTCCGCCGCATAGCAGGACCGGCGCACCGGCGCCTTGCCGTGGTCGCGGGTGTGGCCGCCGAAGCGGCGCTGGTCGATCTTGCCCTCCGGGGTGCGGTTGAAGGGCAGGCCCATGTTCTCGAGGTCGAGCACGGCATCGATCGCCTCTTTGGCCAGGATCTCGGCAGCATCCTGGTCGACCAGGTAGTCACCGCCCTTGACGGTGTCGAAGGTGTGCCACTCCCAGTTGTCCTCTTCGACGTTGGCCAGTGCCGCGGCCATGCCGCCCTGCGCCGCGCCGGTGTGCGAGCGGGTCGGGTAGAGCTTGGTGATGACCGCGGTGCTGGCTTTCGGCCCCGCTTCGATGGCGGCGCGCATGCCGGCGCCGCCCGCTCCGACGATCACCACGTCGAACCGGTGATAGTGCACGCCGTCGAGCACGGCGCCATCCTCGACATCGTCGACGATCGAGGGAGTTGAGGAGTCGGTCACGCGTTCAGGCTCACTTCGAGACGGCCGAGCAGAAGTCGGGCACGAGATTGGCGGGGGCCCCGGCGGGGCAGGGATCGAAGGTGGTCAGCACCAGGGTGCCGAGGGCGATGAGCACGACGACGGCCGCGGCGACCAGGACGAGGAAGACGACGCGGAGCCGCCCGCGCGCGTAGTCGTTGATGATCGTGCGCATGCCGTTGCCGCCATGTATGAGGGCGAGCCAGAGCAGCAGCACATCCCAGACCTGCCAGAACGGGCTCGCCCACTTGCCGGCCACGAACGCGAAGTCGATCGCGCGCACGCCGGTGCCCAGGAACAGGTTGACGAAGAGGTGGCCGAAGATCAGCACGACCAGCACGACGCCCGACAGGCGCATGTAGAGCCAGCCCCACTTCTCCCAGTTGACCCGGCGGCGCGCGGCCACGGCGGGCGGCGTGTGCGGGGTGCGGGGTGCATCGATGGTGGTCATGACATCTCCGCGATGACGTTGGCGATCTGGCGGGGTGCGAAGCCGCCGAGCAGCACGATCCAGAGCACGATGACGACCCAGAACAACAGCCGTTGATGCCGGGTGCCCCAGCTCCAGAAGTCGACCAGGATGATGCGCAGCCCGTTGAGCGCGTGGAAGCCGATCGCCGCGACCAGCGCGAGCTCGCCGAGCCCGAGGATCGGGGTCTTGTACTCGTTGATGACCGAGTTGTAGGCCTCGGGACTGATGCGCACGAGCGAGGTGTCGAGCACGTGCACCAGCAGGAAGAAGAAGATCGCCACCCCGGTGATGCGGTGCAGCACCCACGACCACATGCCCTCGCGACCGCGGTACAGGGTGCCGGCCAGTCGTCGGGGTGCGCGGATCCTGGTGGCGGCAGCAGCTCCGGATTCGGCAGCCTGGCTCGACACGGTGATTCCTCCTTGTGTCACGTTGCGGTCGACGGGTGGCACGCCGTTCGCTCGTCAATCGGACCCTTCGAGTCTAGGCCTGCGTCCGAGTCGCTGCCGTCATGTCGAACCTGCGGGGCGCCTCACTAGAGTGGGCACATGGCAAAGCGGGAAGCTGGGCTCGATCGGTTCTACAGCATCATTCCGGCGGGAGGGATCGGCTCCCGGCTCTGGCCGCTTTCGCGCGCGGACGCCCCCAAGTTCTTGCACGACCTCACCGGCTCCGGCAGTTCGCTGCTGCGGGCCACCTGGGATCGGCTCGCCCCGATCTCGGGGCCGGACCGCGTCATGGTGGTGACGGGGCGAGCCCACCGCGCGGCGGTGGAGGCGCAGATCCCCGAGCTGATCGACGCGAACGTCGTGCTCGAGAGCGAGCCCAAGGATTCGACGGCCGCGATCGGGCTGGCGGCCGCCATCCTGCGCCGCCGTGAGCCGGACGTGATCGTCGGATCGTTCGCGGCCGACCACGTGATCACCGACGTCCGGGCGTTCCGGCGGGCGGTCGAGCAGGCGGTGGCCGCGGCCGATGCCGGCTGGATCACCACGATCGGGATCACCCCCACCGAGCCGGCGATCGGCTTCGGCTACATCCGGTGCGGAGGCGCGCTCGACATCCCGGGCGCCGAGGACGCCCTCGCGGTCGAGCACTTCGTCGAGAAGCCCGATCTGGCCACCGCGAAGAAGTACCTCGCCGACGAGAAGCACCTCTGGAACGCCGGCATGTTCGTCGCCCGGGCCGACGTGCTCCTGGCGAGGATCGGCGAATCCGATCCCGAGCTGCTGGCCGGGCTCGAGCAGCTCGCCGAGGCCTGGGACGACCCGGCGCAGCGCGGTCCGGTGGTCGACAGGATCTGGCCGGGGCTGCACAAGATCGCGATCGACTACACCGTGGCCGAGCCGGCGGCAGCTGCCGGTCGTCTCGCCGTCATCCCCGGAACTTTCGACTGGGATGACGTCGGCGACTTCGCGTCGATCGCCAAGCTGCACTCGGGCGGCCGCAAGACCGACCTGGCCATCCTCGGCGAGAACGCGCGCGTGCTGGCGGATGCGTCGAGCGGCATCGTGGTCAGCCAGACCGACAGGATCATCTCGCTCATCGGCGTTCGCGACATCGTCGTCGTGGACACGCCGGACGCGCTGCTGGTCACCACCAGCCAGAACGCCCAGCGCGTCAAGAGCGTGGTGGACGCCCTGAAACTCAGCGGGCGATCCGAGGTTCTCTGATCATTTCCGATTCATTACGGCACCGTCGCGGCTTTGTAACTGTTGGGCCGCATCGCAAGAGGCGGGGTCGGAACCCGTCGTCATTCTGAGTAACGTTGAGCCAATTCGCCCGGCAACGTGCCCGGCGTGATCTTGGAGGACACAGTGACATTGACTTCGCGTAAGACCGCGTTGGCCGGTCTCGCAGCCCTCGGCGTGAGCGCACTCGTGCTCGCCGGGTGCTCCGCAGCCCCGACCGGGGGCAGCACCACGAAGGCCGCATCGAACTTCCTGCCGTGCATGGTTTCCGACTCGGGCGGATTCGACGACCACTCGTTCAACCAGATCGGCCTCGAAGGCCTGCAGGCCGCCGCCAAGGATCTCGGCGTGAAAGAGAAGCACGTCCAGTCGACCGCCGATGCCGACTACGCCCCGAACATCGAGAGCCTCCTCAGCTCGGGCTGCAACCTGATCGTCACCGTCGGCTTCCTGCTCTCGAACGCCACCGACGCTGCGGCCAAGGCCAACCCCGACGTCAAGTTCGCCATCGTTGATGACGGCCTCGACAACGAGGGCGCCACCGGCAGCGACGGCAAGCCCACGGGCGACGGCAAGGTCGACGTGGCCAACGGCAAGCCGATCCTGTTCGACACGGCTCAGGCGGCCTTCCTGGCCGGCTACGCGGCCGCGAGCTACTCGAAGACCGGCGTCGTCGGCACCTTCGGCGGCATCCAGATCCCGCCGGTGACCATCTTCATGGACGGCTTCGCCGAGGGCGTCGCGTACTACAACACGGCCAAGAGCAAGAGCGTCAAGGTCGTGGGCTGGGATGTCGCCAGCCAGACCGGTGTCTTCACCGGCGGATTCGCCGCCGGCGTCGAGGCCAAGACGGCTGCGCAGGGCCTGCTCGACCAGAAGGCGGACGTCATCATGCCCGTCGGCGGACCGATCTACCAGAGCGCTGCTGAGGCGATCAAGGACCAGAACACCGGTTCGGTCATGATCGGCGTCGACGCCGACGTGTTCAACACCGACCCGAAGGTTCAGGACATCCTGCTCACCTCGGTCATGAAGGGCGTCGACAAGGGCGTCAAGGCCGTCGTCGAAGATGCCGCAGGCGGCGACTTCAACAACACGCCGTTCATCGGAACGCTGAAGAACGGTGGCGTGGGGCTCGCGCCGTTCCACAACTACGCCAGCAAGGTCGACCCGGGACTCCAGAGCGAGATCGACGCCATCAAGGCGAAGATCATCTCGGGCGACATCAAGGTGACTTCGGCCGCAACGCCCAAGTAAGTCCCTTCGCACGAATCAGGCGGGGAGGTCGGAGCATTCCGGCCTCCCCGCCACCCGTTCGACCCGCATAGATTGGCACCATGAAGCTCGAACTCCGCGGAATCACCAAGCGGTTCGGCGCTCTCACCGCGAACGACCACATCGACCTCACGGTCGAATCGGGCGAGATCCACGCCCTGCTCGGTGAGAACGGCGCTGGCAAGTCCACCCTGATGAACGTGCTGTACGGCCTGTACCAGGCCGACGAGGGCGAGATCCTGCTCGACGGTGTCGTCCAGCACTTCTCGGGCCCGGGTGGCGCGATCGCCGCCGGCATCGGCATGGTGCACCAGCACTTCATGCTCATCCCGGTGTTCACCGTTGCCGAGAATGTGATGCTCGGAAACGAGCCGACCAAGTGGGGCGGTCGACTCGACCTTCCCGCCGCACGCGCCAAGGTCCGCGAGATCGCGGCGCGCTTCGGCTTCGACCTGGATCCGGATGCGGTCGTCGAGGATCTTCCCGTCGGAGTGCAGCAGCGGGTCGAGATCATCAAGGCGCTGTCGCGCGACGCCAAGGTGCTGGTCTTCGACGAGCCGACGGCCGTGCTGACCCCGCAAGAGACCGACGAGTTCATGGCGATCATGCGTCAGCTCAAAGAGTCGGGAACAGCGATCGTCTTCATCACGCACAAACTGCGCGAGGTGCGCGAGGTCGCCGATCGGATCACCGTGATCCGGCTCGGCAAGGTGGTCGGCGAGGCGCAGCCGACGGCGAGCAACATGGAGTTGGCGTCGATGATGGTCGGTCGCGCGGTCGACTTGGCGATCAGCAAGAACCCTCCGAAGTTGGGCGACGAGGTCTTCGTGGTGAAAGACCTGAGCGTCATCGACGCCTTCGACCAGTACGTCGTCTCGAACGTGAGTTTCACCGTGCGGGCCGGCGAGGTGCTGGCGATCGCCGGGGTGCAGGGCAACGGGCAGACCGAGCTGGTCGAGGCGATTCTCGGGCTGCAGCTGCGGGTGACGGGGTCCATCGATCTGAACGGGGTCGAACTCGTGGGTCAGAGTGTCGGCGGGGTGCTCGACTCGGGGGTGGGATTCGTTCCCGAGGACCGCACCGAGGATGGCCTGGTCGCCGAGTTCACCATCGCCGAGAACCTGATGCTCGACCGCTCGCACGGCGAACCGTTCGTGCGCGGATGGGCGCTGCAGTTGCCCGAACTGCGCACCTTCGCGGAAGACAAGATCAAGGAGTTCGACATCCGGGCTCAGGGTGTCGGAACGCACGTCGGCCGACTCTCGGGAGGCAACCAGCAGAAGGTCGTGCTGGCCCGCGAGCTGAGCCGCGAGCTGCGGCTTCTCGTCGCATCCCAGCCGACTCGCGGACTCGATGTCGGATCGATCGAGTTCGTGCACCATCGGATCGTCGCGGCTCGCGATTCCGGAATACCCGTCATCGTCGTCTCCACGGAGCTGGATGAGGTCGTGACGCTCGCCGATCGGATCGCGGTCATGTACCGGGGCAGGATCGTCGGGATCGTTCCCGGCACCACCTCCCGAACCGCGCTCGGCCTCATGATGGCCGGGGAGAAGAACGAGGATGCCGCCGCATGAGCGAGACGACCGGGGCCGACCCGATTCATTCCGAGATACCCGATCTGGCGACGACCGAGCCCGGGCAGTCGCGCGACGTGCCGCCGACTCCTGAACCTGATGAGCCCGTCTTCACGCGCGTCCTGCGCGAGATCATGTCGGGGGGAGCCGTGCTCACGATTCTCGCGATCGTGCTGGCTCTGGTCGTGGCCGCCGTGCTGATCGCGGCGACCGACACCAGCGTGCAGGCGTCCGCCGGCTATTTCTTCGCGCGCCCGGGCGACACCCTCCAGGCGATCTGGAACTCGGTCAGCGGCGCGTACATCTCGCTCTTCCAGGGGTCCATCTGGAATTTCGCGCGTCCGGGCTTCTTCAACCAGATCAAGCCGCTGACCGAGACGCTGACCTTCGCGACCCCGCTGATCGTCGCCGGGCTCGGGGTGGCACTGTCCTTCCGGGTCGGGCTGTTCAACATCGGCGGTCGCGGCCAGATCATCGTTGCCGCGGCGGTTGCGGCATGGATCAGCTGGTCGTTCCCGATGCCACCCGTGGTGGCCTTCCTGGTGGCGACGCTCGGTGCGATCGTCGGAGGCGCGATCTGGGGCGGACTGGTGGGCTTCCTCAAGGCGCGCACGGGCGCCCATGAGGTGATCGTCACGATCATGCTCAACTACATCGCCTTCTACCTCGTCTCGTTCGGCTTGCGCACCCAGGGCCTGCTGCAGGCGCCCGGCTCGAACAACCCGAGATCACCCGGTGCGCTGCCCGACGCGACCTACCCCACCTTGACCGACCTCATCACGGCACTGGGCGGTCCGGTCAGTTCGTTCCGCGTGAGCGTCGGGTTCCTGATCGCCGTGGCCGCCACCGTCTTCGTCTGGTACCTCTTCGCCCGCTCGAGCACCGGATACCGATTCCGTGCGGTGGGCGAGAATGCGAATGCGGCGCGCGTGGCCGGCATCAATGTCAAGTGGGTGTACGTCCTCGCGATGATCATGGCGGGTGCCCTGGTCGGTCTGGCCGGCGCTGACCAGGTGCTCGGCACGACGACCACCGGATTCTCGTCCGGGGTGGATTCCGGCATCGGCTTCGACGCGATCACCGTCGCGCTGCTCGGCCGGTCGAAACCATGGGGGGTGTTCTTCAGCGGTCTGCTGTTCGGAGCCCTGCAAGCGGGGGGCTACACCATGCAGGCCTCGCAACAGATTCCCATCGACATCGTGCTGGTGATCCAATCGGTCATCGTGTTGTTCATCGCGGCGCCTCCGCTGGTGCGCACGGTGTTCCGCCTGCCGAGTCCCGGCGCTGCACGCAAGGTGCGCCGGCCGGGCCGCGTCGGAGAAGGAGTGTCCAAGTGAGCGTCGTGACGGCAGTCCCCGGGGCTCACGCGCCCATCGTGCACGAGAAGGTCGTGATCCGCAGCCTGAAGGTGCCGATCGCCCTGGACGTCTTCGCGTTGGTCGGCCTCGTCTTCGCCTTCGTGGTTCCCCGTCAGGGGACGAGTTCGTTCGGACTCTCGACCCGGTCGGATTTCTTCCAGATCCCGACCGTCGTGATGCCGACGGTCGCGAGCGTGATCGTCGTCGCACTGGTGCTTGTCGCGATCGCGGTGGTCGCGCACGTCCTGGTCGCCCGCAGCCGTCGAGGCCGGGTCCCGCTCTGGCTCACCGGAGTGTTCGCCCTGCTCTTCCTGGTGCTGTTCCTGATCTGGGCTTCGGCGGGATTGCGCGAGATCCCCGTGCCGGGTCTGCTCCTGGGCAGTCTCGCCCTTGCCACCCCGCTGATCTTCGGATCGCTCGGCGGCGTGATCGGCGAGCGCGCCGGTGTGGTCAACGTCGCCATCGAGGGCCAGCTCCTGTTCGGCGCGTTCTCGGCTGCGCTGGTCGGCTCGGCAACGCACTCGGCCGTGGTCGGCCTTCTCGCCGCCATCATCGCCGGTGTTCTGGTGGCGTGGGTGCTTGCGGTGTTCGCCCTGCGCTACTGGGTCGACCAGGTCATCGTCGGGGTGGTGCTCAACGTGCTGGTCACCGGCCTCACGAACTTCTTCTACACGAAGCTCTTCGCGCCGGTACCGGCACTCAACTACACCCCCCGCTTTCCCAAGCTGCCGATTCCGGGGTTGAGCGACATCCCGATCATCGGGCCGGTGCTGTTCCGGCAGACGATCATCGTCTACATCATGTACGTCGCGGTCTTCCTGACCTGGTACATGCTGTTCAAGACGCGCTGGGGCCTGCGCGTCCGGTCGGTCGGTGAGCATCCGCAGGCGGCCGACACCGTCGGGATCAACGTCAACCGCACCCGGTTCGTGACCGTGTCGATTGCGGGAGCGGTGGCCGGCATCGGGGGCGCGTTCTACACCCTCGACTCGGTGTCGTCGTTCGGCAAGGAGATGACCAATGGTGCGGGGTTCATCGCGCTCGCCGCCGTCATCTTCGGGCGATGGCATCCGATTCGCGCTGCCCTCGCCGGCCTGCTCTTCGGTTTCGCCGAGAACCTTCAGTCGACCTTCGCGGCGATCGGCTCTCCGGTGCCCAGCGAGTTCCTGCTCATGCTGCCCTACGTCATCACGATCGTCGCCGTCGCGGGACTCGTGGGACGCTCGCGCCCGCCGGCCGCCGACGGCTTCCCGTACATCAAGTGATGAGCACCGTCATGCCCGAGATCGACTGGGACGCTTTGCGCGCGCTCGCGGCCGATGCCCTCACGCACGCCTACGTGCCGTACTCGAAGTTCCCGGTCGGGGTGGCCGCGATCGTCGACGACGGCCGGGTCATCACCGGTGCGAACGTCGAGAACGCCTCGTACGGGCTCACTCTGTGCGCCGAGTGCACCTTGGTCTCGAGCCTGCACATGACCGGCGGCGGCAAGCTGGTGGCCTTCGCCTGCGTCGACGGGCACGGCAACGCGCTCATGCCGTGCGGCCGGTGCCGCCAGCTGCTCTACGAGCACTCGGCAGAGGGGATGCTGCTGGCCACCGTCTCGGGCGTCAAGACGATCGACGAGGTGCTGCCCGACGCGTTCGGGCCGCGCACGCTCGAGGCGTACCGCTCGTCGGAAGACGGGTCGTAGCCATGGCCGTCGAACCGTTCGACACCGTCGACCTGATCCGCGTCAAGCGCGACGGCGGCGCCCTGAGCGCGGCCCAGATCAACTGGCTGATCGACGCGTACACCCGCGGCTACGTGGCCGACGAGCAGATGTCGGCCATGACGATGGCGATCTTCCTCAACGGGATGCAGCGCGACGAGATCCGCGACCTCACCCTGGCGATGATCGCCAGCGGCGAGCGGCTCGACTTCTCGGGCCTGTCGAAAAAGACGACCGACAAGCACTCGACGGGGGGAGTCGGCGACAAGATCACGCTGCCGCTCGCTCCGCTCGTCGCCTCGTTCGGGGTCGCGGTGCCGCAGCTCTCGGGCCGTGGTCTCGGCCACACCGGGGGGACCCTCGACAAGCTCGAGAGCATCCCGGGCTGGCGCGCCTCGCTGAGCAATGCCGAGTTCATGGCGCAGCTCGAAGAGGTCGGGGCGGTGGTCTGCGCGGCCGGGTCGGGTCTGGCTCCTGCCGACGGCAAGCTGTATGCGCTGCGC
>DASTNC010000029.1:0-6511 GCA_035721225.1 Pseudolysinimonas sp. | reverse complement strand
GCCAGCTCACCCGCGGGCGAGAAGGCGACAGACGCGACGCTCCCGGTGAGGTAGTTCGCCACGATGAGCTGATCGTTCTCGACATCGACGGCGAGGTGGCAGGGCAGCCCTCCGCCCGAATCTGCACTCGCGACCACCGTGAGCCGTCCGCCCTGGCGCGACATGCTGACGATGCGTCCGGCCGGATCCTCCTCGGCCGCGAACAAGAGCTCGGGCCCCAGCGCGAGAAAGGCCGGGTTCGACAGGGCGACCACCTGCTGCTCGGCGAGGAGCTCCCCGCTGCGACCGACCTCGCGCACCGAGATGCCGCTGCCCCTTCCTTCCTGGGCGGTCGTATAGGAACCCGCATAGAGCAGGGGCCTGGTCATGCCGTCGCCTTTCTCGCTGCGCGAGTTACTTGATCGAGCCCGCGAGCCCGCTGACCAGGTACCGCTGCATGAGGATGAAGATGATGATCACGGGGATCGAGATGATGACCAGCACGGCGAACAGCGCCCCGGGCTGACTCAGGAACGTGCCACGGTAGGCAAGCGGGATCAGCGTCAGGGGCTTGTTGGCGTTGTCGCTGATGGCGACCAGCGGCAACAGGAAGTCATTCCACGCGATCATGGTCTGCCAGATCACGATGACCGACAGAGCCGGTCGCGCGAGCGGGAAGTAGATGCGCCAGAACACCTGCCACTTGTTGGCCCCATCGATCACCGCAGCTTCGTAGATCTCGTACGGCACGGCCAGGAAGGCGGTCCGGGCGATGATGATCGCGAAGGGCAGGCCCAGCGCGGTGTAGACCAGCACCAGGCCCAGGAGCGAGTTGTAGAGGTTGAGGGCCTGCAGGATCTTGAAGGTCGCAACGATGATGCTCGGCATCGGGAGCACCAGCGCGAGCACCAGCATGCCGAACAGGAGCGCCTTCAGCGGCACCCGGAGGCGGGCGAACGCGAACGCGGCCATCGAACCCAGGACGACGACGAGGAGCACGGACGGCACGGTGATCAGCAGGCTGTTGATCAGGTCCTGAAGGATCGGGCTTTCCTTGAAGATGATGCTGTAGTTGGACAGGTCGGGTTGCTGGGGCCACGTGCCCAGGAGCACCGTCGACGGATTCGACGACGGCAAGAACGACAGTCCCAGCACCATCAGGATCGGGACCATCCAGATGACCGCGAGCGGCGCAAGGATCCAGTGAAGCCAGCGCTGGGCGGGCCGCCGCCGGCGGGCGCGCGGGGCAACCTTCATCGCTCGACGGGCCGTCAACGCGTCGGGGTCAGCCGTCACGGTCATGATTCCTCCTCGTTCGACAGGAATCCGGCTCCGAAGGCGCGGACAAGGATCAGCGAGCTGGCCACTGCGATCACGAGGAGCACCACGCTGATCGCAGACGCATACCCGACGCTCTGGAGTTGGAATGCTTGCTGGAACGCATAGGTCGGCAGCATTTCCGAGGCATGGTTGGGCCCTCCGCCCGTGAGCATGTAGACCAACTCGAAGGTCTTGAGCGAGCCGATGATGCCGAGCAGCAGCAGGGAAAGATGTGTGGGCTTGAGCATGGGCAACGTGATGCGAGTCGTGGTCTGCCACCAGCTGGCCCCGTCGATCCGTGCTGCCTCGAGCACACTGGGGTCGATGAGTTGAAGGCCGGCCAGGTAGAACAGCATCGAGAATCCGGTCCACATCCAGACGTTGACCAGGATGACGCCGAAGATCGCCGTATTGGGGTCTGAGAGGTAGTTCTGGCTCAAGAAGCTCAGTCCGGTGAGCTTGCCGATCTGGCTGAGAAGTCCCGAGAACGGATCGAGGATGCGCGACCAGACGATGCCGACCACGACAGCAGACAGGATCGCGGGGACGAAGAAGATCGCCCGATAGACGGTGCTGCCGGCGATGCGCCTGTTCAAGGCGAGAGCGAGCAGGAATCCACCGATCGCTTGCGGCACAAGAGTGAGCGGGATCCACAACGCAGAGTTCCTGAGCGTGATCAGGAAGATCGGATCCTGGAAGAGCTGAACGTAGTTATCGAAGCCGACTGACTTTCGACGGGTCGCTGAACGAGTGGTCGGCTGATCCGGATGCGGTCCTGACGGTCGCAGAGGCGCCGGTCCAGGTGCATGATGTTGTGCATGTCGATGGCTGAGCCGTTCAACCCGAAACCGTTCCGCGGCATCGAGGACATTCACGACGATCAGGAGCTGCGACTGCAGCCGGGCGAAGGGCCGGACATTCTGCCCGACATCCCCGAGCCGGAGCAGGCCGCGCCGCATCTCGCGCGCGAGCTGCCCATTCGCAAGCCCGCCATCGGCGAGCAGTTGACCGAGCAGCAGCTGGCCGAGGAACTCGGCGCCGACTGACGCGCTACCGCAGCAGGTCGTCCGATCCGGCCAGGAACATAGTGGTGAGAGTGTCGGAGAGGACGTCCGGCTGGCGCAAGAGGATCGTGGCAGTTGGTGGATCGACATAACCTCGAAACATGACCGCGCCCTCGACGCTCGATCGGCACGCCGTCTCGGCGGCCGCCGACGCGCGTCGCCGCAAGCAGCGGCGTCGTGTCATCGGGTTCTGGGTCTCGATCGCCGCGATGCTGTTCGTGATCGCGACCGTCGTGGTGCTGGCCCTCGGCTTCAACAACTCGTGGTGGGTGAAGGCGAACCCGATCGCCTCGCACGACCAGGTCGCCTCTGACGGCAGCTCGACGTTCAATCAGGCGGGCATCGACTTCTCCACGCGCACCGGCGCGGTCGACATCACGATGAGTTCGGCGCGCCCCTCGGCGGCCGCGTTGGGGCTCGCCGATTCCGGTGCCAGGCACCTCGACTTCCTCGTGCCCCTGACCGTCACGGCGAAGGCTGCGCACGCGGTCACGTTCACCGATGCGGACGGGCTCGACGTGATCACGGCGGGCGGCAAGGTGTCGGCGGTCGAGATCCGGCCGACCGGTGCATACGCGCAGATGCTGGGCGACGTGTCGGCCCTGGCGTCCCAGGTCGGATGGTCGTCTGATGCGGTCGCGCAATTCCAGGCTGACCTGATCACGGATCGTCAGAAGAATCACGGCGACACGTTCACGGCGACCATCGGTCCGGCAGCGACGACCGGAATGCGCGTGTCGGCCGCCCTCAGCGGCGACGCCCGTTCTGCTCCCGAGCTGGTAATCCGGCTTGACGCGGCCCGCTAGGGCCTGCGCCTCCTAGGCTGGCCCCATGGTCACGGCGGCATCCGAGGGCGCGGCAGGCGGGACGTCTGCGCAGTCGCGCGGGAAACAGCCCGCGAACCCGGTCGCGATCGCGGTCGCCCAGTTCGCCCCCGGCGACGACACCGACGACAACCTCGAGCGGATGTCGCGGCTCGCCGGCGACGCGGCCAACCGGGGCGCGCTGCTCGTCGTGTTCCCCGAGTACTCGAGCTATTTCACCCCCACGATGGACGCCACCTGGGCCGAGCACGCCCAGGGCCTGCACGGCCCGTTCGTGCGGGCGCTCGCCGAACTCGCGACGGAGCTCGGCATCCACGTCGTCGCCGGGCTGATCGAGCGCGTCCACGGCGAGACCCGCGTCGCCAACACTCTGGTCGCCCTCGACCCGAAGGGCGAGCTGGTCGCGCACTACCGCAAGATGCACCTCTACGACGCCTTCGGCCAGCGCGAGAGCGAGTGGATCGTGCCCGGCCCCCTCGAGGTGCCGCAGACCTTCCCCTTCGCCGGCTTCACGGTCGGGCTGCAGACGTGCTACGACCTGCGCTTTCCCGAGGTCACGCGGCAGCTGGTGGATGCCGGTGCCGATCTCGTTCTCGTCCCCAGCGAGTGGGTGCGCGGTCCGCTGAAAGAGGCGCACTGGCGCACCCTGGTCACCGCGCGCGCCATCGAGAACACCGTCTATCTCGCGGCCGCGGATCACGCCCCGCCGATCGGGGTCGGCAACAGCCTCATCGTCGACCCGATGGGTGTGGAGCTGGCCGGCCTCGGCGAGGAGGTCGGAACGGCGGTCGCCTGGATCACCTCGGCTCGCGTGAGCGAGGTGCGGCGGATCAACCCGGCGCTTCAGCTGCGCCGATTCCGCGTCGAGCCCCGATGAGCCGCGATGAGGGCGTCGCTCAGTCGTCGTGGCTGTCGTGGTCCGGCTCGGTGAGCCCGGCCGCGTAGTCGACGAACGCCGCCTTGCCGGCCGAGGTGTCGATCGCGTCGGTGTCGGCCGCACGCTCCAGCACGGTCACGAGCCCGTTGATCAAAGGATCGAGCTCCTCGTGCGGAGCGGTCAGGGCGGCCCCTGCCGACACGGCGGTGATGAGGGCCGACAGCGAGGACGAGTCGATGTCATGGCGCACCATCCCGGCCCGCTTCATCATGTCGATGAATTCGGCCCGCACGCCCAGCCGCGGCATGTAATCGAAGCCGTAGGCCTCGCGCATGATCGTGTTGAGCGCGATGGGGTCGGTGAGGTACAGGGCGCGGGCGAGCGGGCGCTCGTGCACGGCGCCCAGGGTGTGCCGGTAGATGTGCGAGAGCAGGCCGCCGAGGGGATCGCGGTCCATGTGGTCGACGATCTTCCGGAAGATGCCGGCGTACTCGCGGTTGAGCAGGCTCACGAAGAGCTGACCGGGCGAGTGGAAGAGTTCGAGCAGTTGCGCCTCGGTCGCGCGCGCCCGGGCCGCGATCCTGCTGAGGTTCGCCGACCCGAAACCGTCGGCGAGAACGATCGCGGATGCCGCGTCGAGGATCACGTCGACGTTCAGAGGCTGGGCCACGGGTTTCGCCTTCGGGGTGGGCAGGGAGGGACCGGTTCTAGCCAGCTTAGGGGGACGGGACGACCAGTCTGTCCACCCCCGCGAGCGTTCGCGCGGAGTTCACCTGAGCCGGCCCGCCGCAGAGAGGCTCAGCGGCGCAGATCGGCCAACTGCGCGACGGCCCGTTCGAGCACGTCGGTGCGCTTGCAGAACGCGAAGCGCACCAGCGAGCGGTAGTCCGCATGGCGCTCCGGTCGCACGAAAGCAGTGAGGGGGATGCCGACAACGCCCGCGAGCTGCGGCAGCCGGCGGCAGAACTCCACGGCGTCTTCGAATTCCAGGGGAGCCGCGTCGGCGATCACGAAGTACGAGCCGCTGGGCCTGCTGACCTCGAACCCGGCGCGGCGCAACCCCGCGGCGAGCAGGTCGCGCTTGACGGCGAGGGCGGATGCGGCATCCACGAAGAAGCTGTCAGGCAGGCTGAGCCCGAGGGCGATCGCCGGCTGGAACGGCGCGCCGTTCACATAGGTCAGGAATTGCTTGACGGTGAGGATGGCGTCGACCAGTTCGGCGGGGGCGATGAGCCACCCGATCTTCCAGCCGGTGAGGCTGAAGGTCTTGGCGCCGCTGCAGATGGTGATGGTGCGCTCGCGGGCTCCCGGAAGCGACGAGATCGGGAGGTGCTCGACGCCGTCGAAGGTGAGGTGCTCATAGACCTCGTCGGTCACGATGAGCGCGTCGTGCTGGTGGGCGAGCTCCACGATGAGTTCGAGGGCCGGCCGGTCGAGCACCATGCCGGTCGGGTTGTGGGGCGAGTTGATCAGGATGATGCGGGTGCGCGAGGTGACGGCATCCCGCAGTTCGTCAAGGTCCGGCCGGAACTCGGGCGCCCGCAGCGGCACGGTCACGTGCACGCCGCCGGCCAGCGCGATCATCGCCGCGTAGGAGTCGTAGAACGGCTCGAAGGTCACGACCTCGTCGCCCGGCTCGAGCAGCGCGAGCAGGGTGGCGGCGATGGCCTCGGTCGCGCCCGCCGTCACGAGCACCTCGCGCTCGGCGTCGAGCTCGAGCCCGTAGAAGCGGCGCTGATGGCGCGCGATGGCTTCGCGCAGCAGCGGGATGCCGCGTCCCGGCGGGTACTGGTTCTCGCCCGAGTCGATCGCCAGCCTGGCTGCCTCGCGCACCTGCTCCGGGCCGTCCTCATCGGGAAAGCCCTGGCCCAGGTTGATCGCCCCGGTGCTCGCAGCCAGCGCGGACATCTCGGCGAAGATCGTCGGGCGGAGGGCGCCGTCGGCGTCCAGCAGCATCGCGCCGCGTGCCGCACGCACCCACGCACCGGAAACGGTCATGGGTGTCACGGTACCCGGTGTCCCCTTCCCACCCGATCACGACGGCAGCCCGTCCCCACTGTGGAATCCGGATGCGGCCGGCCGCCGCGTTGCCCTACCGTCGTGGATATGCGCACCGGCTCGCTTCTCGTCACCGCGGCGCTGCTCGTCGCGCTCGCGGGATGCGTGCCCACCAATGCGCACCCGAGCGAATCGCCGAGCGCGACTGCGACGCCCGTGTTCGCGTCGGATGCGGAGGCGCTCGCTGCGGCGGAGAATGCGTATGCGGCGTATCAGGCTGCCGTTGACAAGTCACTTCAGACTTCATCTTTGGAGGGGCTCGATTCGGTAGCCACGGGGGATGCTCTCGAAACCGCTCGATCCTCTGTCGATACCTTCCAGAAAGAGGGACGAACGCAGAGAGGCGATTCGAAGGTCAGAAAGGTAGCGCCCGCCGATCTCAGTCCTCT